>JBNMOV010000016.1:0-24464 GCA_051275765.1 Maribacter sp.
TATCATCAGATAACTCCATGCTTTCACTCACAGGAAAGTAACCTTCCAAGTGGGCATACACTTCTACATTTTCGCCATAAGGCAAAATGACTTGATAAGAACCATCGTCATTAGCATCGGTTTCTTTATCCTTCTCCTTAATTTTTGAAGGGTTAGAATTTTTCTTTTTATCAATGGGATTATATTTGACTTTACCTTGTATAGGTTGATTGGTATTAGCATCTACGATTCTACCAGTTAATAATATCACAGGATCTGGGCGAGCTTCTTTTGGCAATAAAATTCTAAATAAATCTGACATACCATAGCTATTATCATCAGAAGAAAAATAAGCATATTCTCCAGATGCAGGAATGGTATAGTTGTAGTCATTTCCTGCATTATTAATTTTATTTCCTAAGTTTTGAGGTGTTGTCCAATTCGTCCAAGAATCATCTAATCGCTTAGTCATAAACACATCCAAACCACCATAATTATAATGACCATTACTAGAAAAATAAAGCGTTTTTCCATCAGCTGCTAAGAATACGCTGCTTTCTATATTTACAGTATTAATTTTATTTCCAAGATTTTTAGGCTTTGTCCAAGCACCTTCTCCCTTGTGAAAAGAAACATATAAATCCCTTTCTCCAAAACCTTCATTCCTCTCCACAGACATTAATAAAACTTGCTCATCTACACTCACATGATATTCCACAAATGAATTATTATTATAATGATCATTTATTTTCATGTCGATAGGTTTTCCCCATACGCCTCTTTTAGGAGATGAGATAGATATACCTGCTGAACGACTCCTGTACTTATTCCCTAAATAAATATTCGTACCAGTAGGATTGACAGAAACCACAAAATTATGGTCGTCAGTATTCAGTGGTGGTCCAATATTTTTAGCATGGCTCCAGCCGCCGTTACCAGTCCTTTTGGATATCCAAATATCATCTTTGCCTTCTCCTCCAATATTGTCTGGATGATATTTTCTTGTGAAATAAAGTGTATTTCCATCTGGAGAAATGATAGGCAGCCTTTCTGCATAATTAGAATTGACTTGTCTTCCTAGATTCTCTGGTTTAGGTACTTTTGTGCTGTATTGTAATACATTGACTTGTTTTCTTATCTTAATTTCCCCTTGATGCTTAGTGATTCCAATAGCATCTAAATTAGCACCAGGAACGGCTTTGGTATTAATTTCAACACTACATTCTTTTACCTGATAACTGGTAGGAGGGAAAGATGTTTTGAACATTCTGAATCTATCAAAAACGCCTAAGGGCTTTGGCGTTTTGTTTTCATAGACCACATGTTTCTTTCCATTGGTATCATAAAGCGTAATTTTAGTGATAGATCCAGGTCCTGCACTTTCTGATACATAAACTTGCCTCACGCCCTTTACAGCATTATTGAAACGAACTCTAATGTATTCCTTACCTCCATTTGGATTTTTAGGAACCCATGCCCAAGAACTCATATCTTTTGTACTAATGCCATTGGGAACACCTAAGATCTGGCTCGCTGAAAAATACTTATCGCCTTCCTTACTGGATTCATATTCATTAGAAAAATTAACGACTTCATCTGCCCAATAAATTTGTTGTGCAAAGGTTATTGTTGAAAATAAGAAGGGAAGTAGCGTTATAAAATATATGTGTTTCATATTATTAATTTGCTTTGAATATAGCTTTGTTGAGATGTTATTCTAACCAAATATAAGGGTATTATAGCTATTTCGCACTTTCGATCAACTTTACTAATGCCAAATAGTTATAGATTATTACATTACATTCTCAAAGAGAATGAAGTTGTTTTAGTAGTAGGACAAAAGCAATACCAGCTTTCATTTACCCAACGACTAAAAACTAAATACCATTTATAAATATTGATACGATGAAAAAAAAGATACTAATAGGAGTTGTGGCTGTTTTAATAATTATGCAATTTTTTAGAATAGATAAGACTGCACCACCACATGATCCAGCTACTGATATTATTACAATGACAGGAGCAGATACAGAAATGATAAGTTTGCTAAAAGGAGCTTGCTATGATTGCCATTCTTATGATTCTAAATATCCTTGGTACACGAATGTTGCACCATTTTCATTCTTGATAAAAGGACATATCAAAGGAGGACGACAAAATGTAAATTTTGCTGAATGGGCTTCATATGATATAGATAAGCGAAAGTACAAAATAGAAGAATGTATAGAGGTAATTGAAGATGGACGTATGCCTATGAAGTCCTATACATGGCTTCATCCTGAAGCTAAGTTGACAGATGAGCAGAGAAATAAATTGACAGCTTGGATGAAATCTGTTGTTGAGTAGTAGAATTAGATTTTATTCAGATATTAGGATAGGAATGGAAACTTTCTGCCCCTCATTCATGCTTACTAAAAGGACGTATTCTCCTTTTGGAAGATGTTGTATGCTGATTTTAGTATCAGTTTTTTGGATATTTCCTTGTTGGACTTCTTGTCCAATAAGATTGAATAACTGGTAGGATAGCATGATAGTTTCATTACTAATCCAAATGAAATCTTTGCTAGGATTAGGATAGATTACTAATGAGGGATAATCTTTAATATTCGTAACAGAAGTAAATGGAGCTCTCAGTTTAGCGATATAAGCATCTGAATTTCCATGTCGTAAATGATCTACTTGTATGCCACCAAGTATAATAACTTCTTCTTCAACAGAAAGTATAGCATTGCCTATTTCATTCAAATCATAACCAATAGTTTTTTCCCATTCTAGAAGACCATTGGTACTTAATTTGACAATCCATATATCAGATTCTCCTAAGTTATTACTTACATCGCCATTATCAGAAAAGGTATTGCCAGTAGCAATGAAGCCGCCATCGTCAGCTTCTGTGATAGCTAAAAAATAATCGACCATTGTGCCACCAAGGCTGTTTTGCCAAAGTAGATTTCCACTACTATCTAGTTTTGCGACCCATGCATCTGTGAATCCGTGATTTCCTACTACATCTCCGTTGTTGGATAATACTTCGCCAGTAATGATGAGTTCTCCAGATGATGTTTCTATTAAATCAGAGCCTTGATCCGCAGAACTCCCTCCAAAATTCTTTTCCCAAAGTAAATTACCATTCCCATCTATTTTTATCAACCAAAAATCGACGCCTCCTAGATTATTACTAATATCTCCATTGCTACTAAAAGAAGTACCCAATATGGCGAAATTTCCATCTTGAGTTTGGATGATTTTCTTAGCTCTATCCTCAGATGATCCACCATAGGTTTTTTCCCAAAGTAAATTGCCATTAGTATCCAAATGTAGTATCCAGAAATCAGAAAGTCCAGCATTGTTATTGATATCTCCATCAGAAGAAAAGGCAGAACCAGCTACAATGGTATTGCCATTACTAAGAGCTAAAACGGAATTGCCAATTTCATCAGAAGTACCACCAAAAGCCTTAGACCATTCAAGTTCTCCACTAGCATCCGTTTTAATGACGAAGAGATCTTTACTTCCGTTATTACTAGTAATATCAGTATCATTAGATTCTGTAAAACCAGTAATGACAAAACCATCATCAGCTGCTAGACAGACATCATTTCCTCTGTCATTGAGCGTGCCGCCGTAGTTGTGCGACCAGATCATTGTACTATCTGTGTCCATTTTTCCTAGCCAAATATCTGTACCTCCTATAGAATCGGACACTTCCTCATCATAAGAAGAAGTAACAGCTGTGAATACATATTGACCATCAGCAGATAAACAAAGTCCATATCCCCAATCATCTTCTCCGCCACCGATTTCCTTTTCCCAGGTCAGATTAATCTGAGCATGTAAAGATTGGAAACAGCACAACAATAAAATAGGGAATATGTATTTCATATGATTACGTAATTCAAGTTGTGTAAAATGTAATTTGATCAATAATATAGTTAACGATAAGTGAAACGTATTTAATAAATTGATCCAGAATGGATAGTAATTTTTTAGAAGGAAAAAGAACAAGCATAATGGCTCATGTTATTGAATTCGTTTCACTAATCTCTTGCTACTCAGAATAATGGTTTAAAACCGATTGTAAAAGACAATTATCTAATCGAAGAATAATTATAAAGAACATAGCTTAGTTTTTTATATACCATTCTTCAGCATTCTTATAAAATATGTTTTCTTGTTCATGTTTAGTAAAATTCTCTTTGATAAGTTTAATATCTTTTACTGTGAACGGGTTTTTTGCTCTTGTAGAAGGTAAATCTGTTCCAAACATGAGTGAATGGGGATTGATATTATAGATTTTCTTCATAATAGGTATTGGAGCAAAATCAATTCTGCCAAATCCAGTAGCCTTAATTTTTACTCCCTTTTCTGCCCAATGATACAAGCTCGAAATTCCTTTTATGGAAAGACCTAGGTGGTCAATCGAAAACTTTGGGATTTTCATTAGTATTGGATTCAATTCTTTCAAATCTTTACTATCTACATATAATTCTGTGTGCCAGTTATATTTTTGAAGTAATCGATTTGATAATTTGACTAAATTGTTAATACCTTCTGAGCCTCCACGTTTAAGGTTAAATCTAACAGCAACGATATTTGATTTGTTGAGTATATTCAATTCAGCTTGTTCCATTTTTATTGGAATATTCGCCACTCCAAAATAATTTTCACCAAGTTTGCCTAGCGAATCAACTAGATATTCTTGATCGAATTTTTGAAATGATCCTGAAACAATTGCTCCTCCTGTAATACCCAATTTTTTAGTGGTTTCTTGATAGTTTTCGATGGTGAAATTTGGGGGTAAATATCCATTATTTTCAAATAATGGATATTTGGGATTTATAATATGGAAATGTGAGTCAAATAACTTCATAATTCAATATACGAATCTAACCTACATTAGAGAAATCGATGAAGTTTAAAGGTACATGATCTGTCAGCCAGACACCATTTTCAGATACAAAAAAGTCATGTCCAGCTTGGTGCATCTCCTTAGATTTTATGATTAAGATAATCGATTTTCCATGTCGTCCACCTACACTAGTAGCTGTATCCAATTCTTGAGAAAGATGAAGATGATACCTATTCCTTTTTTCTAATCCAGTCTTTTTAATACTATCAATGAATCGAGTAGCTGTTCCATGATAAAGAAATTCTGGTGGTTCTACTGCTTCGTATCCTAAATCCAATGTCAAGGAATGTCCTTGATTAGCTCTGATACGTGTTTTATCTTCATTGAAAGCGAAACGCTTTTTATTGTTGTTTTCTACTATCCATTCCAATTCTGACATGGTGATGCCTTTTTTATGAGTAGTGAGTTTTTCTAGCAGTTCTTCTACCGAAGTCCAGCCTTGTTTATCTAAATTAAGACCAATGACCTGTGGCTTATGTCTAAGTACAAGGCTGAGGAATTTACTGATATTTTTTACGTGCTTGTTTTGCATGACATTAGTTAGTTTTGTTTGTAAACTAACATTTTATATATAAAGTTCCAGAAAAGGTTTTTTTTACAATTCTATCTTGCTTGAATCCAAGACTTTAAATTTTTTATTGATGAAAAAACAATCGCTTATATCCAGTCTGATAATATAGTTAAACCACTTTAATTTGGCACAAAAAATTAAGCGAATCCCTTTGAATGCTAATTGTCCTGCAGTGTCCCGCATGTAAGAAAGGTCGGTTAGGACACCTCTTCGATTTTCGACCCAAAAGGGGGACCTCCTAAAAAAATAACTTCACGACAAATCACAAAAACGACCTGATTTTTCTTTTGCCTAGGCAAGAGCTGGCACTGCTATGTAAACACTTAAAATATTTTCAAACTAATGCCATATTAAGTCTATAATATCAGTTTGAAAATAACTAAAAACTATAATTAATTATAAGATAAATCCATCATCATCCTATAAATTAAACAGGTTTTTTCAGTAAATTAGGAAAGCGTACCTTTTTTAATTCGCTTTCACCCTAGTATTGAACATGACTTTGTTCAGGGGCATCATGTTGGATCGTGTCGACCACACGAAGCCTTAATTATTGTCTTTAGTGCTTTTTTGTTCGTTTTATTATTATTAATTAAAAATTATTCTTCTTTTTTGAATTTTTTGTTAATAATTTTTCTTTTCCATTCTTCCCCAAAGAAATCAAAAACATTTAGAGAATAAATTCCAAGAAAAAGTACGTAAAAAATCAACATATAAAAAAATAAATACCACCCTTCTGAATCAAAAATCGCAATAATAAAAAATATAACCAAACTAAATATAGCTAGTGCAAGAATTCCATAAAACCCTTTTATATTTTGAACATATTCTTCTTCTTTTCTGATTTGTTCTATCTCTTCTCTCTTATCGGAATCAGTAATATTAGTTTCAAAAACAGATGCTAAAGATTTTAATGATTCTAAACTAGCATTTCCTCCATTTTCAATTCGTTGAATAGTTCTTATACTTAACCTGCTCATTTCTGCTAATTGTTCTTGCGACCAATGTCGCTCTAATCTCATTTTTTTAATATCTCTTAAATTAGTTGTATTAGAATCCATTATTATTTTGCTTTTAATATTATTTAATAATGCAAAGCTAATTATTAAGATTTTATTAGTGTTGTAAGCCTTGAGACATAGTCGTGACAACAACATGACAGTAACATGGCACAAGCACTTACTGCAAAACAAAAAAGTGCTATATATAATTAAAATCCGATACTCACTAAATTTTGCGTGGATTCTCCGTTCGCGTTTGAATGTAATATTCCACAATTTTTTTATAAAATGGCTTTGAACTAAGCCTGAATTTTGTGGTTTAGCAAGAGCGATGTAAAGGATAACGTACGAGTATATACAACAATACTCATTTCTATTGTACAATATTGAATATATCCCCAATATACCTAGCCCTTAATTTATATGAAAATATTTTTTAAGAATAGTTATTATTGGGTATTGTTCTTATAGAGCTAAGAAAATAATGAGAAACCCAAAAACATTTTAGCAACATTGAATTTTATATATTTGCAGCAGGCTCTCGACAATCTGTAAGCGGGCTCTTGGTGTTGGGTCATGCCGACCACACGAAGCCTTAATTATTATATACTGTTTTTATCTTTGATATGCTCCAGAAGAATACGTTAATTCATAACTGTGTGTATATATCTCGAAGACGATTCCGAAAGGATCTTCAACATATACCATTTTAAAAGGTTTTTCATTTGGATAATACTCTCGTATTGGCATCCGTTGTTTCCCTCCATATTCTACTATTTTATTTGTCAAAGTCTTAATATCTGGATCTTGGACACAAAAGTGAAAAAGTCCAGTGTTGAATGGATTAAATGCTGGTGCTTCTTTTACTCCATTTGGAAAAAAAATAACTCAATCTCAATTCCATCAGAAGTTGACAGATGAGCAATTTCGAAATGCTCCCAATCATTACCAAAACATCAATACACATTTGTCCAATTGCTGTATCACTTTCCTTTTGAACTTTTGAAGGTGGCATAATTACATCCCATCCCATCACTTCTTCATAAAACTCAACAGCTTTATTTATATCTGGAACAGTAATTCCAATATGTGAAAACGATTTAGGGTATTTGCTTTTATTCATGAAGCTTTACTTTTACTTATGTTCAATTGATCAATATATTCAAAGGACATAACTAAATTTTACAATTCCAATGGTCCTAAACCCACCTTATCCATAATTCTCATTTCATCTTCACATAATGGAACAAGCTGTGTTTTTACGAAATCATTGACTTCTAAGAAAATATCATCTGGATATAGCAAATGAATATTAGGACCTGCATCCAATGTGAAATATACTGGCAGTTTAGTATCAGCTCTATATGTTCTAATCCTATTGATCATCTCAAGCGTATTCGGTTTCATGAGAATGAACGAAGGATTAGAAGTCATCATGAGTGCATGAAGCGTGAGTGCTTCATTTTCTGTGATCGTACCAAAAGTTTCCAAATCCCCAGCTTTCATAGCATGAAGCAAACGGTTAAGTCTTTGTTTAGCTTGTGCATATCTAGGAGCAGCATAATCATTGCCATCCATTAGAGCATGTCCAGCACGACTAGAAACTGCTTTTTCTCCTTGACTTACAATTAAAATATCATCATGGAAAGTATGAAAAACCTTATCGATTTCATTTTGGTATGGAATGGCATATTCATCTGATGAATGAGGAATAGAACCACTTTTTCCCCAAAGTCCTGCATAAGCATAAACAGATCTACAAGCACTTCCAGAACCCAATCTGGCTACATAAGATGCTTTTTGTCTGAATTCCTTATCGTCTTTAAGTGTTCCAAATAAATCTGATTCCAAACTGCAAAGACAAAGTGCCAAAGCTCCCATGCTAGATGCAGAAGATGCAATACCAGAAGAATGCGGAAAAGAATTTTCAGACTTAATCGTGAATTTCAATTGCTTGACAAAAGGAAAAATATCAGAGAGATTCAGTAAGAATTTTCTGATTTTAGCAGCAAATGCTTCGTTAGATTTTCCCTCGAAATAAAAATCTAGATCAATATCTACATCCTTTCTTTTGTCGCCACTATAACTCATGTAAGTTTTGGTATGAGCTTCGTCTAATGTCAAACTGATAGAAGGATTTCGAGGGAGTTGGACTCCATGTTTACCCCAGTATTTTACCAGTGCGATATTAGAAGGCGTTTGCCAAGAAATAGTACCTTCTTTCAGGTTGGAGGAATCTAGGATGAGCTTTGAATTCTTATAATCTAGCATGGAATTGTAATGATTGATTAAGTTTATTGGTGGTGATCTAATATGCACCTTTTTTTCAAACAAAAGGAGATCTTTGGGGTTTGAGGTTTGGCAATATACTGAAAGCCAAATATTCAGTAAACCATTAATATAGAAACCCCAAAGGTCTTGATGCTTATTTACAACGTTACCAGTTTATTTCCACAAAAGTAATGTTTTGGGAATCTTTTTGTTCTTGAATGAGTTAACTTTAAAAAAAATATTTATCATGAAAAGTCAAATCCTCAAAGTAGATGATGAAATAGAACTGCGTGGTTGCCAGCCATATTATGCTTCAGATATTTTTTCTATAGTAGAAAAAGAACGAGAATACCTGAGAGAATGGCTTCCTTGGGTGGATATAACAACTGAAGAGAAACATACTAAAAACTATTTAAAAGGTGCACATCAAATGAATGTGGGTGGGCAGCGATTGACTACTTGGATATTTTATAAAGGAGAACTGTGTGGCTCGGTTGGTTATGTGAAAATAGATAAGGAGAATGATTTTGGAGAAATAGGCTATTGGCTATCTAAGGCATATATGGGTAAAGGTATTATGACGAGGAGCTGTAAAAGATTGATTCGTTATGGATTTGAAAAACTAGATTTGGAACGAGTAGAAATAAGAGTGGCAAAAGAAAATAAACTAAGTACAGCTATTCCTGAACGACTAGGATTTTATTATGAAGGATTATCAAGAAAAAGACTTAAAGTAAGAGGTGTTTATTATGATTTGCGTCAATTTTCTATGTTGAAAGAAGATTTTTAATTGAGCAGTCCAATGATCATAATTCACGTATGACTGTTCGACAGAATTGACTTGAAGTTCATTTCTGCTCAATTTATTAAATACGTTTCACTTAATGTAGTTTTTAATCTGTTGGAAGATAGAAGAATGAAATTGTAGCGTTTATTTGTTTCTCGTCCCTAAGTTCTTGTATCTAGTTTTAGCATTCCGAAATTGCAAATTTTTCACTTTCTCCCCAGTTCAATGATGGATTTAATCATCAGCATAAAAGCAAAAGAAGTCATTTGTTCGTATTCTTTAATCAGTAGGCTAAAATCAGCGAAAACAAAGGTATTTAAAGTGCAACCTTCCAATGCCTCAATATAAAATGCACTTGGTTTTCCTTGAAAACACTATCTACTTTTGTAATGAATTCGCCTTCGAAAATAAACCAATGCGTGATATCTTTTCCTTCATCATCGTAATAAAAAAAGCGGAGACAACCTTTTTCTACATAAAATACTTTTCGGCAATATTCTCCTTCTCGAAGTAAAATAGCTCCTTTTTTATGCTCTTCTATTTTAATAATAGAAATTAAACCTGCCTTTAATTCAGGTAACAGTTCTCCTAGAAGTTGCTCTATGTATCCTAATAAATTCATTCATTTTTTTATAAAAATAAAAAGCCAAAACTGATTTTATTGAGATTTGAATTTTTCTTTTTTATACTTTGCAAATTTTATTTTTTTGAGCAAAAACGCAATTTTTTCTTCTAACATTTGTAGTTGTTGATGAAGGGAAGTATTTTTTAGCTACAAAGCGGCTATTTTGCTGATGAATCCATTTTATAAGGATAGACTTTTTTATCTTTATGGATACATTTAGCTTTAGTCTCTTTTTTGATTTTAGCTTTTACTCCTGAAGAGTTACAAAAAAATATATATAATATGCGTCCATTAAAAAGCTTATTTATTTTAGCATGCTCTGTTATTTTATTTCTTCCAAAAGGAAATTCTCAAGATAACTTGTCTTATGGTATCAAGGCAGGATTAGATTTTTCTACCATTTTGGGAGCTAAGGAAATGGATTCCCAAGGGAATGATTTGGAGGACGGAGGATTCTATACAGGATTTCATGCAGGGGTGTCATTTAATATAGATATCATTGAAGATAAATTTGGCGTTTCGCCAGCATTCCTTTATGCCCAAAAAGGAGGAAAATATAGATACGAAGGACTAGGATCTATCATGTTGCCTGATGAGGATGGTGTGTTTCAATTAATAGAAGGAAATCGAAAAGATGCCCTTACTATAGTTAATTCTTACATCTCCATACCTATTATGTTTTATTACAAGCCAATAGAACGAATCAAAATATCATTAGGTATGGATTTCGGATTCTTGGTTAATTCTACAGGAAGTGGAGAAACGAAATTGACATGGACGGATCTTGCAGGTGATGAGCAGGTAGCTATCTTGGAACTTGATCATCATTATATCAGAGATGATGCAGGCGAGGGTAAAAATGAAACAATGATTACGCTAGCAGCGGATGGAGGAAATACAATTTATGAATATCCTTCAGCGATAGGTGCTTATTATTTTGATGAAACCAAAGATAAAAATTATTACAATGTATTCGATATGGGACTAGATGCAGACGTGACACTTTTCATAACGAAAGGGATCAGCATGGGGTTCAGAGTCAATTATGGATTATTGGATATAAGCAATGACGATCTAGATTTTTCTCAACAAAACAGAACGCAATTAAGATCAGATATAGACAGAAATTTATCTTTACAAGTATCCTTAGGCTTTAGTTTTTAAATAAACTTTAAGGATAAGTGCCAAGCCAAAATTATAATCCTATATTTAATTTGGTACTTATACGCACTAAGGGATGAGAAATAAATAAACGATACAACTTATAACGCAGGATTTTTGTTTGCTAACTTCGTTGAAAATACTCGCCGTAGCTACGGAACTATTTTTTGTGTTTTTTAGAAGGAAAAAGAACAAGCATAATGGCTCATGTTATTGAATTCGTTTCACTAATCAATTATTTAGGTTGCTCAAAATTTAAAATGAAAAGTTCCCCGTGTTTTTGAACAATGTGGTTTCGCTCTTTTTAACTATTTTTTTAAAGATATAAAACCATAAGCAATTGTACAAACGTAAAAGATCGAAGCCCAAAGTTCCGCCTTTCAGCGTTTAGTGGATGAACGAATGATTTTCGATGCAATCGAAATGAATGTCTAGTAGACATTCAAATGAGAGAACCGCTAGCGAGTAGTGCAGAAAATCCGTTAAAAACAAAATACTGTTTGAGCATAAACTGCTATAAAAAAAATATTTGAAGCTAAGTAGCAAAAGAAGCTAAAAGTAACAAATGTTATTAAAGCGAGTTTATTTTGTTTAGGATTTACAATCTTTTGTAGCGTTAAAAACGCTGTACAGCGGTGATTTTTGATTCTTTTCATCTAGGAAAAGAATAAGAAATACTTTTGTTACTAAACCAAAAACACAACGAAATTTTGATTAAAAAGCATAGGATTTTGAGCATACTATCAATTATTTAACCAATTATAAACATTCACGATGATGAAAGGACAAAGCTTTATTTTTACATTATTTATATGCTTATTTGCTATCACAGCAATGAATGCACAAGAAGAAAAGGCAGAAAAAAACGGAGGCTTATTTGTAAGAGCTAATGTAGGTTATGGTTTCCAAGCAGGAGGAAATGTTCAAGGTGTTGATGCAACACGTGACTATAACAAAAATATTTATGGTTCTACTGCTTCTGGTATGAATGTGGGATTTGGTGTTGGCTATATGTTCAATAAATATATAGGGATAGAATTAGGTGGATATTATACATTTGGTACAGCAAAATTCTCAGAAGTAGAATCAGAGGCGCTTTCATTAGGACTTCAGGCAGCAGGTACGGAATTGAATGTCTTGAATGCCTATATATTTGAAGAATACACACACACATCTAAGCAATTTAGAATCACTCCTTCTATCATTATAAAAGGAGGTAGTGGTAAATTCGTTCCTTATGCTAAATTTGGTATGCTAATACCAGTAGCAGGAAAAACATCTACAGATGTAGTAGGTAAATTATCATCAGATGTTATTCCTACGAGTATAAGTATTCCTATTTTAGGTGATATTACATTACCGGGTTTTGATGCAGGTGGAGTATCCTTACAAGGAAGTGTGGATGCAGAAGCAGAATCATTTGGTCAGTTTTCTCTTGGATTTGAAGGAACTTTGGGTGCAGAAATGAAAATCAATGATATGATTTCAGTTTTTGGAGAAGTAAATTTTTCTACTCTTCATATTAAATCAAAGGAAACCAAAGTATTAAAATATGACGGAGTATATTCCTTAAATGGCTCACCATTATCCATAGAGGATTTAGAAGGAGCTTTTGGCTTTGTAGGTATAGATGTCTCTTTTTCTGATTTAGGACTGTATGAAAATATAAGTGAAGTTCCTACTTCAGAAGCTCATTTTATTTATGTAGATGAACTAAATTCGAATACCAATAATCCTGCATTTAATGATAATTTTGATGCTAACCAAGCAGAAGATCGGTTGGCTCGTAAGGAAAATAATTCAAGCATAGGAATTAATATAGGTGTGAAATTCAATTTCTAAAAAACACTTAGTGAAAGAAATTAAATAAGATCCACCATTATGCGTAGTAGTTTTTTCTTGTAAAGAATTCATAAAAGAGTTGCATAGCCTTAGCTACGGAACTCTTTTGTGTGTTTTTTAGAAGGAAAAGAATAAGTAATAATGGTGGATGTTATTTAGGTTCTTTCACTTAATACATTGTAAATTAAATAAGTAACCGTTTTGTCTGCTTAGTTTTCAGCTATGCGTCGTTAAAAACTCCTTAAATAGCTACGGCTATTTGCGTCATTTTGCCTAGCAAAACTAAAAACTAAGCAATTCAAAACAGGCACTTATTTACTTTATAGTGTACTTAAGGATGTTGAATAAATAACTGTCCGTTTTGACTTCATATTTTTGCACTATGCTGCGTTGGCAAAAACCTTATTATGCTAAGGCGTAACGCGACTTTTACCGCCTTGCCTAGCACAAAAATATTTTATCAATTCCAGATACTTATTTATTCGCCACCCCTTAAGTACACTGTAAAGTAAGTAATGTTAAGTTTTGATGGCTTCTTTTGAAATTTGGACATCGTTATTTTTCTCCACCGTAGCTAAGGCTACGCTGTCAAAAAATGCCTCGCCATATTCCAAAATAATCTCATCAAAATATTAAACAACTTACTTTACAGTGTACTTAACATACCTTAATTTATGAGTTAGTCCACTAGGTTAAATTCCTTTATTTCGAAATAACATTTTTCGCGAATTAATTTAATTTCAGCAAACTTTTCGGACTGTTCATTCCATCCATTATGTTCTAATCTTATTTTTTCGCGTTCATTACACCATGCTTGAAAATCATCTTCTTTATCAAGTTTCATATTAGGATAAGTCGGAAAAATTTCTTCAAATCCCGTTTTAATATCATGCTTTAAATATTGACAAACAAATGCAATTCTTCTGGAGCCATGTTCTCTACATTCTATGTATTTTTCTTTTAATTTTTGATGAATTTTTTCATCTATTTCTTTAGGTCCCTCTATTAATCCAGTGCTTAGGTTTTTATACTGATGTTGTTGACTAAAAAAGAGAGATTTCCTCCATTCCTTTTTTTTACCTTATCTGGCGTATGTTCATTATCCTAAGATCATTTCCATGTTTTGCTTTTATGAGAAAAAGTACCAATACCTACATATTCGAAATAAAAAACATGATCATCAAATTTTAATGTAAATATCCCAATTCCATGATCATAATACCATTCAGTATGATTATCAAAATAATATTTTCCTTGAATTTTCTTGTAGATGATAAAGTTTATCAAAACATTCGTCTTTATATGATATACCTAGCGGTATTCGCTTTACAGACCAGCGTTAGTAGCAATTGCTTGATTTTCAGAAGCTATGAATTTTTAACAATCCGAAAACCAATTAATTCTCAGTATAGGTATGATTTCGGATTCATTTAGTTTATTATTTTTTCTATCCAATAATGAAAGTCAACGTCGAAAATTTCCAAAATTCCTAATGTTTTGCCAAATGAAAATCCAGCACCCCTTCAAATCAAAACATCAAAAGCCTTAAAAGACTTTTGATGTTGATCGTAAAATATTATTCGTTTGTTCTCTTGCTTGGCAAGACGCAAAATATTGCGTCTCTACTAGGAAATCCTCTTCAGCGTTTCAATCAAAAATCCCCAAAACTTCTGCACAGAACTAATCTGACATCTTTCATCTGGAGAATGTGCACCTTTGATATTAGGACCAAAAGAAATCATTTCCATTTCTGGATAATTCGTACCTAAAATACCACATTCCAATCCTGCATGACAAGCATTGACATGAGCAGGTTCTTTGAATAATTCTGTATATAAATCACTCATTAGAGAAACGATCTTCGAAGTAGGTCGAGGTGTCCAACCTGGATAATCACCATCCAAAATGACATCTGCACCCATGAGTTCGAAAGTACTTTGAATAGCTGCTGCTTCGTCCATTTTTTCAGAATCTACAGAGCTACGAGTCAGGCAAAGAATAGAATATTCGCCATCATTGATAGATACTTTGGCTAGATTATTAGAAGTCTGAACCAAACCATCTACATCTGGACTCATTCTATAAATCCCATTAGGACAAGCATAAATACTTCGCAATAAAATAGATTGAAAATCCTTAGAAATGACTTTCAATTTAGGTAGAGCTTCCTTAATGCTGATGTCTAAATCTGGATCTGTAGTTCCATATTCATTTTTGATAATGGCAGCGAAATCTCCTACAAAATTGATTAATCCCTGCAATTCCTCTCTATGGACTAATACCACAGCAAATGATTCTCTAGGTATTGCATTTCTCAAGCTGCCTCCATTAATAGAATGAATCCTTAAATCTACTTTTTGTGCAGCAAAGAACAAAAGCCTATTCATGACTTTATTGGAATTACCTAGCCCCTTATGAATATCCATTCCAGAATGTCCACCGCTCAAACCACTAAGAGCGATTTCAATTGTTTCCATTCCCGTCAAAGTATCTTCATCATATGCTCCATTAGCAGTGATATCGATTCCTCCAGCACAGCCGATTGTGAGTTCGTTATCATCTTCTGTATCGAGATTTAGCATGATTTTGGCATCTAACATTCCGCCTTTGAGCTCCATCGCTCCTGTCATGCCTGTTTCTTCATCTATCGTAAATAAGGCTTCTAATGGCGGATGCGAAATATCTTTAGATTCTAATAAACCCATGATAGCTGCTACGCCTATTCCATTGTCCGCACCTAGCGTTGTACCTTTTGCTTTTACCCAATCGCCATCCACATACATTTGTATACCTTGCGTTTTAAAATCAAAATCTGTATCTGCATTTCTCTGGTGTACCATATCTAAATGGCTTTGCAGTACGATAGTCGTCTGATTTTCTCTGCCAGCCGTTCCAGGCTTCTTGATAATGACATTACCAATGTGATCTTCTATGGTAGATAAACCCAATGATTCGCCAAAACTCTTCATGAAAGCGATTACACGTTCTTCTTCTCTAGAAGGTCGAGGTACTGCGTTCAATAATGCGAAGTTTTTCCAAAGGGCTTGAGGTTCTAAGGTTTTGATTTCGTTAGACATAATATTATTTTTTTGCAAAGATAGGGGAGTTATTAGTTATTGAGTTATTAGGTTATTGAATAAAATTAAAAATCGTATTAATATAACTTGTGAATGATACACAAAATTCATACAGAATAGATGATTTAGTGGTGTTTTTATTAGCTAATCGATGGCTGATGCTAAGGAATATTGCATAGCCCTCCAATAACTTAATAACTAGTGTACTAACTCATAAATTTTGATACGCCCAAGATTTGTACTTATCAGCTTCTGTGTCGTTCCAAAAATACTCATTACGCTACGGCGTAACTCCGTTTTTTGTGCCTAACAAAAACTAATAATTACGGAAGCTTAACATACCTTAATTTATGAGTTAGTACACTAGTCACTCAATAACTGATGTTACGCATGATTAGATTAGAATCTGTTTTAATTTAGTATTACTAGTTACTAACTGTCAGAGCATTATTCATTGTTTTTGGTTCTTTTTGGTAGCAAAAAGAACCAAAAACTACCCGACTAGTTGTAGTTCTTAACGCTACGACGATGCTTGAAACCCTAAACAAAATAAACTCGCTCTAGCAGTATTTCTTTTGTTTGATTTCGTCTGTCATCTAGCTATCATACTTCAAATTCATAGCAGTTTTTGCTCATACAGTATTTTGTTTGGTTCTTTGACAAATGTCGGGGAAAGTTGCAGGTGGTCAAACACACTGCAAGGGCAATTGCCTGATTTTCAAGCTCCGACATGTGAGGTGTTTGTTCACCTCACATCTTTTTTTACGACATTTGTCAAAGAACCGTTTGTTTTAAATGGATTCAATGTATCGTCTTCACTAAACTGCATAATGTCGGGATCGTGGATTTTTTTAAACATAATAGACTGATTAAAAATGAATTATCCTAATATTTAACATAATAAAATTAGATAATATTTAACTTATTAGGAGGATTGACCTTATGGATTTTAAGTGCTTTTTGGGCGTTAAGAATTCATCGGGTTTAGATTTTTTTTGGTACTTTTTTTATCAATGAAAAAAGTACAGAAGATCCAAAAAGTATAGAAATAAAAGTGCTGACTAGCACTAAATTAAATCTGCAAAATTACTTTTGCGTAACATCAGTCAATAACTAACTTTCCCTTATATTTGCAAAAAAGAAACACCTTTCAATTGGATAAGAAAACTGAAATACTAAAACAATATTGGGGCTATGATTCTTTTCGTTCTATGCAGGGCGAAATCATAGATTCCGTTTTGTCTGGAAAAGATACACTTGCCTTGATGCCAACTGGCGGAGGTAAGTCGATTTGTTTTCAAGTACCGGCTTTGGTTAAAGAAGGTGTGGCGATTGTGATTTCTCCTTTGATTGCTCTAATGAAAGATCAAGTTTCTAATCTTAAAAAAAGGGGAATAACTGCGGAAGCTATTTTTTCTGGAATGCACTATCGAGATATCGATCGTATTTTGGATAATGCTGCATATGGTGGACTCAAATTTTTATACCTTTCTCCAGAGCGATTGACGACAGAAATTGTGAGAGAACGCATTAAGAAAATGAATGTCAATGTATTAGCTGTGGATGAAGCACATTGTATTTCTCAATGGGGCTATGATTTTCGTCCGCCTTATCTCAAGATTGCAGAAATTAGGGAATTACTTCCCAATACGCCTATCATTGCAGTAACTGCAACAGCTACGAAACAAGTGGCAATTGATATTCAAGAAAAGTTGGAATTTAAGGATGGTATAATGTTCCAAAAGAGTTTTTCTCGTTCCAATTTATCCTATTCTGTTCTTCATGAACATAATAAGACAGTTAAGTTGCTGGATATTCTGAAACGTATCAGAAGTTCTGCTGTGGTTTATGCTAGAAATCGTAGACAAACAAAGGAAGTTGCTAATTATTTAGTACAAAAAGGAATAAGTGCTTCTTGTTATCATGCAGGATTAGAATCTGATGAAAGAAGTAAGCGACAAGATGCTTGGATTAATAATAAAATCCGTGTGATGGTCTCTACGAATGCTTTTGGAATGGGAATAGATAAACCAGATGTGCGAGTGGTCGTTCATTTGGATTTGCCAGATAATTTGGAGGCATATTTCCAAGAAGCAGGACGAGCAGGGCGTGATGGAAGGAAAGCATTTGCAGTTTTATTGTATAATGAGAAGGATAAAATCATGTTGGAGAAGCACTATAAACAGGGCTTTCCATCTTTTGATGAAGTGCGTAAAGTTTGGCAGGCATTGGGGAGTTATTACCAATTGGCGATAGGCGGTGGAATAGGAGAGAGTTATGATTTTGATTTGGTAGAATTTTCGAATAATTATAAATTTGAAGTCGTAAAAACCTATAACTGTCTCAAAATGTTAGAGCAAAACGGTTGGGTGACCTTGAGTGATGCAGTACATATGCCGCCTTCTATTACATTTATCATGAAAAAGGAAGTGCTGTATGATTATCAATTGAAAAACAAAAGATTAGACAAAGTTATCCGTCGCATTTTGCAGAGTTATCAAGGTGGATATGGACAAGTGATGCAAATCAGAGAATTTAGTAAATTAGCTTATTCATTGAAGATGAATGCAGAGCAATTGGATATTTTATTGCAGAAACTGGATCATGAAGAAGTGCTCGAATATCTTCCTGCGAAGGATAAACCACAGTTGACTTTTTTGAGAGAAAAAGTAGGTGTCAATAATTTAGATTTTGATATCAGCCTTTACAATTTTAGAAAAGAAAGACAAAAGGAAAGAATGGCTAAAGCGATTGCTTATGCTGAATATCCTGTTTGTAGAAGTCAGCAATTATTATCTTATTTTGGTGAAAAACTAAAAGATAAATGTGGTATTTGTGATGTTTGTACTGGACGGAATTCATCAGGAATGACTGCTGATGAATTTAATCGTTTGCAAGATAAAGTAAGTAGATTATTAAAAAAAGAACAATTGAATACAGCCGAAATTTTGGATTCTTTCGCTCCAAAATATGAAAAGAAATTACTGAAAGTATTGGATTATATGTATTCTGAGGAGATTATTTCTAAAGGGAAGAATGGGGAGTTGCTATTGAATTAAGTTGCGAATAAACTCCGCAAAGTTGATAGTCCATTATATTGTGTGCGTACTATCATTTTTCTACACTAATGGCTTGAATACTAAATATTCAAAAGGATACAGTTTGTATTTTTTGCCATTAAATTTTACTTTTCTTTCATAGTCATTGATATCAATACTACCAAACACTATGACAGAATTATCGAATACAAGCGTATCTACATAGTTGTAATACAGTGAGTCAGGCACATGATAAACTGATAATTCGATATTCAGCGGTTCATCTTTAATATAGGAAGTATCTATTAGACATTATTCCAAAATGCTTTTTTATTAAAAATTAACATTAACAATCAGTTAGTTATAGGTCAATTTTCCATTTTGGAATAATCAATATTGAATAAGAATTTCCACCTAATTTTTTCGACTTCTTTTTTAAGTCAAGATAAGTTTCAAATAAATCGGAGTCTTCCCCTATGGAAATATCACATTTAACAATTGATACTTGTTGTAAAGTAGCAGTACTTTTATCAGTATAAATAAGATTAAATTTTTCTATTTGTTGATTTGTAACACCAATGGTATCTTTAATAATTATCTCGATGTCTTGTGTTTTCGCAGTAGAGGAGAAAAAATAAAATGAGTATTAAAATTAGGCAATTACGGGTATTTAAAATTCCTCTTACTAAATTCTACATTGCGTATTTTTTCAATTCATGTCTAAATGAATCGTCTATCGATCATTTAGATAAAACGAAATTTATTTCAAAAACTCCACTCTAAAATATCCTGCAAAACCATATTTTAATAAATAAGGGCCATATAAACCAGCCAATCCATGTCTAAGAAATTCAATAGGCATGATTTTGAGCTTGATCAGTAGTTTAGTCAACCAAGGAAACTTAAAAATGATTTTTACACCATCTTCGAATCTATCAAAATTGGATAATACATTGGGCGTATAATCTTTCACGACTACATTTTGAAAATGATGTTGTTTGCCGGATGTTACTGTTTCAGATAAATATTGAGGCTGAGGTAAGAAAAATCCTTTGGCAAAATAATTAGCAGCTTTTTGTTCGTTTGCTCCAGCGTTTCTTATTTTTTCTGTCCCATATCCATCGTAGATGATTAATTTACCACGAGTACTTAATAGCTGTTGACATTTTTTAATGACTAAATCCAAATTCGAAGAATGACACAATGCTTCGATGGAAAAAATTAAATCTTGTTCTTCGAAAGTATGAGGTTCGAAGGTATCGAAATTGACTAATTGAAAAGAGATATTATCTAATCCTTTTGCATTTACTTTACTTTGAGCTTCATTGATATTCTTAGGAGTCAAATCCAATCCTAAAAACTGGACAGTTGGATTCATACGGGCTAGATTAATAATATTATAACCTACTCCACAACCCAATTCTACAACTCTTTTAGCATCGATTTTCTTAATACTTCTATCTAAATCATTGACATGAAAAAGTAAACCCTCAGCATGGCTTCCACCGCTTTCTGGTTTGATAGGGAAGTGCATTGCTCCTTCTTTGGAGTGCATTTTATCATAAAAAATACGAAGCTTATTATAGTAGGAAGATATTTCGTCAGGGGCAGATGTAGCTTTATCCAGCCAGCCATTTCCAAGAATAGCATCTGTTTTTTCGAGATAAGTTTTTAATTCCGACTGATTCATATAATGATTAATGATTAATGATTGAAATGCCTCTCATTTTAGAAACAATGTAGGTTTTGATTAGAGACAGATACCTTGCGTCTTGCCCAATAAAAGCACAAATGCCAGAAGAATATTTCGTAATAATTATAATGAAAAACAAAACTTATTTTGAATACAAGCCAGTTATCCTAAAACGCCCATTTGCCAACAAGCTAATAAACCAACAATTCCTCCCATCACTAATCCTCCTGCTACATCTGTCCAAAAGTGTTTTTTTAATAAAATTCTAGAACAGCAAACGATTGCAATGACTAAAAGAAAAAGAACTTTCATCACGACTAATTCAGCTAAGAAAAATAAAGTCAGATAAACTACTGTAATTCTGGCAGCATGAAGGCTAGGAAAACTACCAGCATCGATTTTTTCCATGGTATTAGAATATTTCTGACCAGTAGGGCGAGCCTTAGGAAAAACTATCTTGATGATAGAACCTAGGACTTCATTCACTGCCAAAGCTCCTAATAAAATATAATATTCTTTAGAAGGGCCTAATATCGCAAATGGAACAAATACCAATATCAATGGACTAGCAAGCGAAGTAAAATCCCGCATCCATTCTTTAAACTTATAGGCGTAAAAATTCTCTCCGGATTTCATGTAGATTGAGTAGGTTATTAATGTTATACTTTTTCCTCTCTCCTCACTCGTTTAAATGAGCGAAGGGAAACGGCCTTTCTCTTGACTAAACTCCATGTACAGCCTTGACCAATTTCCAATTCTTAGCAAAGAAACTATATCCAGAGTGAAGCGTATGGAATAAGGTAATAGCCATAGCCAATGCGATAATCCACCAAAACGACTCATGAAAATATTCAGGAAGGTGATGTTTAACCATAAATATGACATAGCCTAAACCTATGGTTGACATCTGTAAAACCGTTTTTATTTTACCACCTTGAGCAGCAGCTATAACCGTTCCTTTTTCTAGGAAAATGAAACGATACACTGTAATGACTACTTCACGGAATACAATAGGAACAACCCACCAAAATGAGAGCATATCCAAATAAGCCAGCACGGAAAAACAAACAATAACATAAATCTTATCTGCTATTGGATCTAGGATTTTTCCTAGCTTGGTGATTTTATTGTATTTACGAGCATACCAACCATCAAACCAGTCGGTTAATACAGTAAGTACACAGGCTATTCCTACCAAGATTCTAACCCATAAGCTGCCATCTATCAGTAGGAAAGGCACAGTCAATGCCGATAGAATTCTGATAGAACTAAGTATATTAGGTACATTCATACTTGCAAAGGTAAGGGAATTTCCTAAATACAGGATATAAAAAGGTGCTTAGATTGTTTTGCTTTGTTCAGCTTTAGCCAATCCTTCCTTGAAAACCCTCAGACATCGTTCTCTGGCGAATTTGTGATCCACCATCGGTTGAGAATAATCGAAAGAACCATATTCTGGAACCCACTTTTTAATATAGGCAGAATCCTTATCGAATTTTTTATGTTGGGACATCGGACTGAAGATTCTGAAATAAGGTGCAGCATCTGTACCGCATCCAGCCGCCCACTGCCAGCCACCATTATTACTAGCCAAATCAAAATCTAATAATTTATTAGCAAAATAGGCTTCTCCCCATCGCCAATCTATGAGCAAATGCTTAGTCAAAAAACTAGCAACGAGCATTCGTACTCGATTATGCATATGACCAGTATGGTTTAATTCCCTCATTCCTGCATCTACCAGCGGATAACCAGTTTTTCCTTCACACCATTTTTTGAAATCCTCCTCATTATCTCTCCATTCGATGGATTCATATTTTTCTCTAAAAGCATTATTAGCTACTTTAGGGAAATTAGAAAGAATCATGGCATAAAAATCTCTCCAAATGAGTTCACTCAGAAAAGTATCATTCAATAAAGAAGCTTTCCACGCCTTTTCTCTGATACTTATCGTTCCAAATCTAAAATGAATACCTAATTTGGAAGTAGCATCAAGCGAAGGGAAATTTCGCTTCTCATCATATTCCTTTATTGTTTTTTGCGTAACCGTTTTATTGGGAATTTTAATAGGACTTTCTTTGAATCCTATATCTGATAGCGTAGGATAGGGGAGTGGTGGGGTTTTAAAATAATTTTGATGATATAAATGGTTAGGATAAGGTTTTAGATAATAAGATAATTGATAGTTTTTATCCTTCTCGTCAGTATACCTGATTATCTTACTATTCAGTTTTTCTTTCCATTTCCTACTATAAGGTGTAAATATAGTATAAGGTAGCCCATCCGCCTTCGTCACTTCTTTTTCTTCGAAGATGACCTGATCCTTATAGCGGTGGAATTGAATATCAGATGAACGAAGCAACTCAGCGATATTGCCATCTCTTTTTAATGCATAAGGTTCGTAATCCTTATTCGTATATACGCTGTCGACATTATAAGCTGCTAAGAGTTCTTTCCATATTTTAATAGGATTTCCATGACGAACCATTATACTACTGCCTAATGCTTTTAATTCTTGGTGTAGCAATGAGATTTGTCGATGGATGAATTGTACTCTAGCATCTGCTTTATCCTCCAGCTGCTCCAAAATTTTTGTGTCAAAAATAAATAGAGGAAGCACAGGATATTTACTTTCCTTCAATGCTCGATAAAGTCCTGCATTATCATTTAGTCTCAAGTCTCTTCTGTGCCAAAATATGGTAATCTTTTCCACTATCAACTATTTTAGGTAGTTAACAATGATGTATCACTAATGTTTAATGGATAAGTTAAAATATTTTACGGATATTAAAATTAATCACTTTTAATAATTAGTATTCATCAGACCGATATGTTTCCCCTTTTCTCCGCTGTATTCGTCAAAGAACCAAAATTAGAACTCAAATAACAGAAAATTGGTACATAAAAAGAGAGGGAACGGCATCAAAATAAATGATCTGTTAGAAAACGGTCGATTATGAGAGAAAACGGTAATTTAAGCTAAATATATACGTAAAAATAAAATATACGCCGTTTCCTATATCGTTCCTACCTCTTCGTAGGTCAAGCTTGGACTACCCTCATTGGTGTTAGTTGTTTCTGTAAAATAAGTATATATTTGTATTATAGATATAAGAAATAAAATATTTTAAAAATATATATTAAGAATTAGTTTTGTTTTAGTTTTCTCATAGTATGTTTAGTGTGCCTGCATCTGAAGAGATGCAGGCTTTTTTATTTGACCGTTTTCTAATCAAAACCGACCGCTTTCTCGCAGTATTGAAGTGTAGGATAATTGCTACTAGAAATAACTATGAAATACCTGCATCTTGTGCTTGGTTTTCTCATAGTATGTTTTATGTTCCTGCATCTTTATCCTCCCTCCTAAGATGCAGGTTTTTTTTGCCCTGTTGGTTCATGTTACGATTAAAATACATATAATTATCATCGAACACCGTTATTAAAGCAAGATATTAAGAAAATATTAATATAAAAGCCCTATATATCAGCAATATATAGGGCTTTTATTAT
>JBNMOV010000017.1:0-24336 GCA_051275765.1 Maribacter sp.
AATTCAAAAATCTGCCTGAATTCTTAGTGCCAGAAAGAGGACAAGTGACGATGACTTCTCCATTTATGAAGGCGTATTCGCAGCTAGTCGTGAAAACTTGTCATAAGAGAGAAGTACACGCAATGGGCGGAATGGCTGCATTCATACCAGTAAAAAACAATCCAGAAGAAAACGACAAAGCGATTAAAAAAGTAACGGCTGATAAATTATTAGAAGTAACTAATGGACATGATGGTACTTGGGTCGCTCATCCAGGATTGGTAAAAGTAGCTATGGATATTTTTAATGAACATATGCCTACTCCTAACCAAATTAGCAATAAACGAGAGGATGTAAAAATCTCTGCACAAGATTTGGTGGAAGTACCTCAAGGTACGATTACAGAAAAAGGATTGAGATTGAATATCAATGTAGGTATTCTATATATCGAAAGTTGGTTGCGTGGAAATGGTGCTGCTGCCATTTATAATCTAATGGAAGATGCTGCTACAGCAGAAATATCCAGAACACAGGTTTGGCAATGGCTGAAACGCAATTCCAAAATGGAAGATGGTAGAGCTATTACATTAGAATTATATGAAGCGTTTCTGCTCGATGAAATGAAGAAAATAGAAGAAATGGTAGGAAAGGAAAGGTTCCAAAAAGGAAGATTTCAAGATGCCAAAAATCTTTTTGATCTATTAGTAAAGCAAGATGATTTCATAGAATTCTTGACATTACCAGCATATGAAATGATTAATTAAATGATAAAACAAGAGCAATTCGCTCAATAAGATTTTACTCAGGTTAAGGTTTGGGTAGAAGCTCTGTTCTTTGGAATAGGGCTTCTTTTTTGTTTTGAATTTAACACACTTAGTAGTCATTCAAGTTAATTGTGTCTATCCAGTATTTTTTAAAGTGCTTCACATATCAGAAAGAAATTAGTTACAAGATTAATTAGAATTGGGGAACAAATGACCAATATTTTATTGTTTAGTAACAGAATTGAAACTTATGACTTCTAAAATAAAGTAAAGATTTTGAATAAAAACGATCTAAAAGAAATTATTGATAAGATTGAATCAAGTAATTCAACAGAAACAGCCTTCATGGCAATTCATCAATATGGAGGAGGACCAGATGAAAGTTTTGCTAAAGCCAACAAGGAGGGCTTAGAACTATTTGCCCTTCAATTTTTGAAAGCATCTAGAGATATTGAAGAAGTTATTGAAAACCCCAACCAAGATGTTATAATATTAGATTATGAAGGTGATTGGATTGAAGGTGAAATCTTCATACATCATATTGAACCGATAAATAAAGATAGAAAACTAATAATAGAAGAAAATTATAAGGAGACATTTTTGGACAAATTGATACCATTTGGGTGCTTTCTAATTATAGGACTAATCGTATTTTCGATAATTGTAGGATTAGCAACAATAGCAAAGTGGATTTTCTGATTCAATTACATTTTGCCTTGAAAATTGAATTTTATAAAAACAAAAAAAGCGACAGCCAGACCATTGGTCAGACTGTCGCTTTTATGTTTTTATATTTCTAAAAAATTAAACCTCTTGAAGAACCAAATCAAACTGATTACTTGTATTCTTCTCACCACCTGCTTTCAAGGCTTTATCACCAGCAAAGAAAGTTTTGTGATCATCTCCCATATCTGAACCAGACATTCTTTGATGCTTTACACAAGAAACTCCTTTTCGGATTTCTTGACGTTGGATATTTTCAACATAAGCCAACATTCCCATCTCACCAAAGTAACCTTCTGCTAAATTATTCATCTGCAATGCAGTGGTATGATAAGTAGGCAAAGTGATTAAATGATGGAAAACGCCAGCATCACGAGCAGCATCCGTTTGGAAAGTACGAATCATCTCATCAGCACGTTTCGACAATGGAGTATCATCATATTTAGCAGCCATTAAAGCCGCACGATTATAAGCGAAAACATTTTCACCTGCCGCATCCATTGCATCATATACTTGTTGACGGAAGTTAAGCGTCCAGTTGAAAGATGGCGAATTATTATACACCAATTTTGCATTAGGCACTTCTGCTCTCACTCGATTAACCATGTGTGCAATCTGACCAACATGTGGCGTTGGTGTTTCTATCCAAAGTAAATCTGCTCCATTTTGCAAACTGGTCACACAGTCCAAAACAACTCGATCTATATTAGAACCCTCCTTAAACTTGTATAAACCATTTGGCATACGAACAGGACGTACTAATTTACCATTTCTTTTTAATAAGACATCGTTATCATGAGCATCCTCAATAGATACTTCTTCCGCTTCTACAAAGGCTAGATATTGAGAAGCTAAATCACCTTTTTCCTGAGATACAGGTAATTTCTGCGTCAAACCAGCACCTTCTGAATCAGTTCGTGCTACGATAATACCATCAGCTACGCCTAATTCTAAAAATGCATAACGCAGTGCATTCAACTTAGCAATAAAGTCTTCGTGTGGAACAGTTACTTTGCCATCCTGGTGACCACATTGCTTCGCATCAGAAACTTGATTTTCAATTTGAAGTGCACAAGCTCCTGCTTCAATCATCTTCTTTGCTAGTAAATAAGTAGCTTCTTCATTCCCAAAACCAGCATCAATATCTGCAATAATCGGAACAACATGTGTTTCAAAATTATCTATTTCGTCTTGAACATCTTCACCTGCATCTAAACGACGAAACAAGTCGTTTAATTCAACGGCATCAGCTTGACGCAAGAAAGTATATATCTCTTCAATTAATTTTGGAACAGCTGTTTTTTCGTGCATAGACTGATCAGGTAAAGGTCCTAATTCAGAACGCAAAGCTGCTACCATCCAACCTGAAAGGTATAAGTATTTTTTGTCCGTAGTACCTGAATGCTTTTTTACTGCAATCATTTTCTGCTGTGCTACGAATCCATGCCAACATCCTAAAGACTGCGTATATTTTGAGGAATCATTATCATATTCCGCCATATCTTTACGCATAATCGCTGCAGTGTATTTAGCAATATCCAATCCAGTTCTGAATCGATTTTGTATAGTAATACGTGCTGCATTTTCAGGACTTATTCCAGCCCAAGTAGATCCATGTTTTGCTTTTAAAGCACGAATAACCTCGAGTGTTGAGTTATAATTTGTCATAAAAAGATGTAGTTATAATTATAGATATGTTTAAAATATTACTTGAATCTTAGTCATTAGATTAGTAAATATTCTGCAATATACGGAAATTATTCTTTTAGCGAAATATTCGCTAAATATTATTTTTCCGTTTTTGCGTTAAAAATAATTAAACCTTAGTAAAATAGGGGAATTACGTGCCTTTTACCAGATTGGGATGCTTAAAATTAATACGCTCCATATGATAGATTATCATATGGAGCGTATTAATCCACAGTTAAAAACTACAAATATACCTTCTTTTCTACATATCACTTCTTCCTCCCCTTCTCAAAAAATGTCAGATTATAAGAAAAGGACAACATAAAATATCTTCCTCTAGTATTGGAACGTTCCTCTCGAGAATAAAAATTATTGGCTTCTCTTCTTATTCCTCTATTATTATTCAAAATATCTGCAACTGATAGTTTGAATAATCCTTTTTCATTTCTAAAAACTGTTTTTTCTATGAAGGCATCCCACAATAAAAATTCTTGATCAGAATTTGAATAGGCTCTATATTTTAATTCATTACCAATCCTAAATCCTTTTTTAAATCTGTAATTCGTTCTTACGAGATAGCTGTGATCCATGAAAGAGGATGATTTCTCTTTCGAGTCTAAATTTTTACTACTATTAAAATTAAAATCATAGCCAACTTTCACATCCCATTTCTTTTTCTTTTTATTACCTATACTTGCTCCAATTGTTTGAATGAATTGTTGATAATCATTCGTAATTCCATTAATATTATTGGGGCGGATATTAATCATTGAATTTGCATTAATATTAAATCTGGATTTAATAAATCTCAGAGGAGTTCCGTAACTTAAATTGACATTATAATCTGTACTCGAACCAGCATTAATAGGAGAAACGCTTTCTATTAAATTTTCATCTATGGATGATTCTTGAATAACTGTATTTAAGGTTCGTCTTACAGAACCAAATAAATTCAATGAATTAAAAGTAAATTGGTCAAAGAAGTTATAGCCGAAATTGAGGCTATGAGAATATTGCGGTTTAAGGTTAATATTTCCTTGCACTATTCTAGAAGGATTATTATCATTGATAACTGGACTCAAATTCCTTATATCAGGCATAGAAACATTAGTATTGTAATTTAAATTTACAAATGAGCTTCTTCCCAATTCAAAATTTAATCCTGCATTCGGCAGTATATAATGATAATTACGCGTAAAGTAACTTGCATTTCCTTCTTCAAAATTTAACTTAGAATTCTGATAAACTACACCTGTTCTAATCGTATATTTTTCACGTCCGTACTGTAGTTTTGTCTGTGCTTGTTGTTTTAAATGATTAAGTCTAAAATCTCGACTTAAGTTCTCGTTCTTTATCCAAATATCATCACCAAATTCATCTAAATTATTATTCTCTTTATTTATTCCATTTGAAATTTTATAAGAATTTTCCAATTTTATGAATTTCCCTAGCGGTTGTATATAAGCCAATCTTTGAGATAATTCTATATTTGGAGTACTATCCTCCCCTCGCCTATTCAAATCTATACTTGATAAATTAGTTTGATTTTCATCGAAGATAGAGGTATTGGACAAACTCGAATAAGACTGATTGATATTTCGATAATTCGCTGTAGTTCGTGAATTAAATACAATTCCACTTTTTATTTTTTTCTGTACTAAAAAACTAGACTTTAATCTCCAACGATTATCCTTAGAATCAGAAATCGAAGCCTGTTTATTCGTAATATTATTGATTAAATTATGATTCAAATTATTACTATTCACATCTGAATTTCCAAAGCTAAAATTTACATTATTATTCCAAGTAACTCTAAATGTAGAATCTGGCTTGAATTTCAAATTCAAATTAGCTGTATTCGTATATTGACGGCTATCTCTAAAAAGCGTATCAATAGTATTGTATGCTAAATCGTCTAATTTATTTTCTTGAAAGCTAGTTTGATCTAAATCCGAATTAACTATATCTAATTTGTAATTAGAAAAAATACGGAATTTATTTTTTGCTACCCAATTATAATTCACACCTAATAAACCAACTGTATTAATCCCATTATACTGAGCATTATTAGTTTCCAAAGCAATCCTTCCATCATCAGAATCCGAAAGTAAACTTTGCAATCCACCTGCAAACTGGATCGTTTCATTCATATCCAAACCACTCTGATTAGTCGTATTATTCATTCTAGCAATAATAGAAACTTGATTTTTCTTATCGAATTTATTTAAATTCACATTAGATATAAATGTCTTATCTGTACCACCTCCAGCTTCTACTTTTCCGATATATCCTTTCTTATATTCTTCTTTTAATTTTAAATTAATCGTTGTCTCTTCTTCATCAGATGCGACCATACCCGAAAACTGAGCTGCTTCTGATTCTTTATCATAAACCTGTACTTTATCTATCGCTTTAGCGGGTAGATTTTTAGTCGCCATTTTAGGATCATTTCCAAAAAATTCTTTACCATCAACCAAAATATTTTGAACATCTTTTCCATTTGCTTTTATAGAGCCATCTTCTGCCACTTCTATTCCTGGCAGTTCTCGTAGTAATTCTTCTACAATTGCATTTTCATGCACCTCGAAAGAACCCGCATTATATTCTATCGTATCTTTTTTTATCATGATGGGAATTCTATCTTCCATCACTACGACTTCCTCTAATAAAGTATTGCCTTCTAATAAAGTGATCTTTCCAAAATCATAATCCAAATTATCCTCCCTAGGAATTTTAGCGTATTCAATGTGATTTTTGTATCCCATATAAGTGACTTGAAGTAGATATTCTCCTTCTGGAATCTTATTCATTGCAAACCTTCCACTTCCGTCTGTCAGAGAAAAACCAACCATCACAGAATCTACTTTGGAAGTGAGCACTACACTAGCTCCAATAATAGATTCTCCTAAAGTATCTTTTACTACTCCTTTAAGCTTAAAGGAGTTTTGAGCAGAAATAGAAAAGGAAAAAAGGAAAAAACTAAATAATATGATGATATGTTTCATTGATTTTTATTTATAAAACTGTTTTACCCCTAAATCCCCTGAAAGAGACTTGAAGCACTATAAAAAGTCCCCTTCAGGGGATTTAAGGGTAAAAGCTTAGTCTGAAATAATAATGAACATACCCTCACCATCGCCGCCTTGCATCTGCTCTCTCATCTCATCAGTTTTTTGCTTCTGAATTTTCTGGAATTTCTCCCTGGTCACTTTCTTCCCTTTTGTAGGAGCTTCTATCTTGTCTTCTTCTGTTTCCCCCAAATCTATTTTAGTAGCCTTTATTTGCAATCGTCCGCCATCCATTTCTGCGGCTAAAACTAAGCCTGGCACATCTTGTATACCTCCTGGAGCAGCATCCACTTGTACTTGAGGAACAAACCAAATTGTAATTTCATTACTATCTGCTGACATGGTAGTCGCCTTCAAGCACAATTGATCTAAAATCACTTTCTGCTCATTGGAAACTTTCCAATCCTTCTTTTCTGATTTAGACGTAATGATAAAATCCCTATCAAAGAAATTCTGAAGCGTAGATGTTTCTTTTTTATCCATATCATAGTAGATATGAGTTTTAGGTATTTCCATTTTTATAACTATCCCCAATTCAGGCATATCTCCGTCCTTATTAGTTGCTTTTTCTTCATTTGCACTTATATAAATGGATTCCTTTTCTGTAAAATGAAGTACTGCCTTATTCTTTTGCTCACTTGGCATCATCGAAATGACCTGCTCTGCATCTATACCCTCTATTTGGATATCATCAGTATTTATCTTGAAACTAAAGGTTTCTTCATAATGAACGGTCCCTTTTTGAGCACTGAGTAATAATGGAAAAAGAAATGCTAGTAAAATGATACACTGTTTCATAATTAATATTTTTATTAAATAATACAAATATTGAATCAAAATAATGATAAGAGAATGGCGTAGTAATTTTAGTACTATATGAAGTTAAAAAACGGAGCTATGCCTTAGCATAGTGAGTATTTTCATAATGAAATATGGTACTAAAAGAACAAGTCATTACTTATTGATTATTTTGAATCAATACTTACATACAAATGTATGGGCATTATGTGCTTGTCTAGGTTAACTAACTTGAATTCAATGTTAATTAAGGTTAATAAATCAGGTATTGCTGGTTTGAAGCACTTAACTTTGAAGGAACAAAAAGAGGTATCATGAATCTTGAATCTAATAAAAGATTAGCAAAAATAATGATTAGTATAGGGCTTGTGCTCTTGACTATTGGACTTTCTTTGTGGATTTATTCAGAATATAATCAGAAACGACAGACATTACAAGAAAAGGTAAATTCCGTATTTGTACAAAGCATCTTGGAAGTAGAATCGTATTTATCTAGCCAACTCATTACATTCCTTATTGATACTAATGAACAGAATAAAGATTCTTTAGATTTCCCTTTGGAGCATTTTAAATCCAATGCAATAATTAAACGTAATTCTTTCAGTAGTCATGATCATTTTGATTCTAAAATATTTTTCGCCTTCGATAGTGATGTACAACAAATAATGCTGGATTCTAGTCCAAGTGATTCTACCAAATTAAAAATAAACACTTCAGATGATTCTATCGAATACGAAATCACTAGTATAATTAAAAATACAGGAGGAGCTACCCTTACTAATAAGAGGAAATTTACACCATCTAATAATTCTATACAATTTTCCATTAATGATGATATAAAAGATTTAAATATTTTCTCTTTATTAGACGAATCTATTAATAGTAAATTAGATAGTTTTAATTTATCTAAAAATTTAAATTTTAATTTAACTGAAAATGACTCTATTAAATTCCATCAATCTAATTCTTCATGGGTTTTCAAAGAAATTATTTTTGATAAATCATTTACATTTGAAGTAAAAGATTATCAATTATTTATTTTAAAAAAAATTATTCCTCAAATTATTCTTTCATTATTTATTATAGGAATAATTTCTCTAGCGTTTTATTTTATATATCAGACATTATTAAAACAGGAAAAACTAAATTTATTAAAAGATGATTTCATAAATAATATGACGCATGAACTAAAAACACCTATTACGACTATTGGAGTAGCTTTAGAGGCAATTGAAAATTTTGGAGTGGATAAAAATCCAGCATTAAGAAAAGAATATATAGATATTTCTCGTTCAGAAGTGAATAGACTTTCACTACTAGTAGATAAGGTACTTAATATTTCAAAATACGAGAACACTGAAATCGTTTTAGACAAAGAAGAATTAGATATTTCTATAATAATCGACAATACTTTAAAAAGTCTAAAACTTCAACTCCAAAAACACCATGCTAAATTTGATATTAAAACAGAAGGAAATTCGTTCCTATTCTTAGGAGATAAATCGCACATGACTAATGTCATTTATAATTTAATAGATAATGCATTAAAATATGGTGGAACACCTCCAACACTTAATTTCATCATCAAAGAACAAGAAAATTTACTCCTATTCTCTTTAAAAGATAATGGTAAAGGAATTCCAAATGAATATACTCATCAGATTTTCGATAAATTTTTTAGAATCCCTCAAAATGATATTCATAATGTAAAAGGACATGGCTTAGGATTAAGCTATGTAAAGAAAATCATTGAGATGCATGAAGGAAAAATCAATCTAGAAAGTCAAAAAAACAAAGGTTCTACATTCACTATAGAAATCCCCAAGTATACCTAGCGATACTTGCTTTACAGTTTACCATTAGTAGCAATTGCTTAATTTTCAGTAGCTATGAATTTTTAACAATCCGAAAACCAATTAATCTTCAGTATAAATGAAAAAAGTAAAAATTCTATACGTAGAAGACGAATTACACTTGGGGCAAATCGTAAGTGAAACGCTAAAGAGCAGATCATATCAAGTCAATATGGTCAGTGATGGTGCATTAGTTTTGGATCAATTCATTTCTTTCAAACCAGATATTTGCATCCTTGACATTATGCTTCCTAATAAGGATGGATATACGATAGGAAAAGAAATTACAGCGTTGAATACTGGAACGCCTATTATTTTTTTATCCGCTAAAACACAAGCAGAAAGTGTATTAAAAGGCTTTGAATCTGGCGGAAGAGATTATATTAGAAAACCTTTTAGTATAGAAGAATTAATTGTAAGAATAGAAAATATTTTAAAAATTCCTCAAAAGGAAAAAAAAGATCCACTTCATCACAAATTTGGTTCTTATCATTTCTCTATGATGAACTTTGAATTAAAAGGAAAAGAAACTACTATTCAATTATCTTACAAAGAAGCTCAATTATTAAATATTCTTTTAGAGCATAAAAATCAAAAAATAGATCGAGATAAAATATTGAATGCTATATGGGGAACAGATTCTTTTATTAATTCAAGGACATTAGATGTCTATGTCAATAAACTGAGAAAACTCCTAAAAGGTGATGAACAAGTGAACATTAAAACACTGAAAGGAATAGGTTATATTTTTATCGTATACTAGTAGACTAACTCATAAATTACAGCACCTTAACATACCTTAATTCATGAATTAATCCACTAGAAATTTATAACTACTAAAAACCAAGTAATTGTTCATTGTAGAAACATGCTAACATTCAAATCTAAATATGTTCTTGTTCATTGAATATAATAAACACGATAGTAAGGAATCTTCGAATACAAATAATAGATTTCTTCAAATACGTACAACTCTTTTTCATTTATCTCACACAATAAAAAAACTAAGCGACAAAAGATATTTTTTACAGGAATAATTACCATGAGAAACTTACTCACGAAGGCAGATTCATACCTGCCAAATGAGCCTACTATCTGTTTAGAACAGCTACAGCAGTGCTCATCTATCATTACCAATAGTGATAATGATGAAAACAAAGGCATCTATTATCTAATAGAAGGCAAAGCCTACATCAATTTTGGTAAGATACCTGACGCCAAAAAATCAATAGAACAAGGCTTATCTTTCTCTAATCTTTCTAAAGTTACTTACGCTAGACTTGTGATGTACCAAGGCTACATAGCTGCCCAAAATCATGAAATCGCTCTAGCTAAAGCACATTTAAAAGAAAGCATCAAGACATTCAAAGCATTAAATGAATTCGCATACCTTGCAGATGCTTTGGCTTTCAAAGGAATGACACTCATCAAAGAATCTAATTTCACTGAAGCTCTTGCGATATTAATGGATAGCTTAGATTTAGCTATATCTCATCAACGCTCCTTTACAGAAACTAGAATTTATTCTTACCTTTCATTGATTCATTATTGGCTAAAGGATTTAGATAAAGCTCAATAATATAGGCAATGCTTATACACATGAAAAGAATTTGCGTCCAATAAAGGCTTTAGAATATCACCATGATGCTCTAGAAATAAGTGAAAGGATAAAAAATAAAAAATCGACATGTCATGCCTTATTTGGAATATCCAAAGCACTTATCTCAAAAGATAAAGCACGCTATCCTTTTTCTACGCTCTCCACTAAAGAATGGATAGAAAATAAATTAGCTGAAATAAAATATCTGATTGGTAATGATGACAATCTTATTCTCAATAAGCCCGTATTGGAAACTCATGCTAATTTTTATAAATATTTAGGCGATTTTAAAAAGGCTTTCTATTATTTAGAAAAATTAATGTCTTATAACGAAGAATACCTTGAAAAAGAAAAAATAGATTCTGTAAAAGTCTTACAGATAGAATATGATTTACAAAAAAAAGAATTAGAAAAAATAAATAAATCCCTTGAAAAAAAGATTACTGAACGAACAAAAGATTTAATGTCTAAAAATAAAGAGTTACAAGAATACGCCTATATCGTAGCCCATGATTTAAAAGAACCTATTCGTTCTATTGTTAGTTTTTCTCAATTATTAGAAAGAAAAATAAAAGGGAAATTAAATGCAGAAGAATTGGAATTACTAAATTTCATTAAGCATTCAGGAACAAATATGGGTAATCTAGTACAATCTTTATTACAATATACCACAGTAAACATAAATTACAAAAATATTCCAAAAAATGATATCAATGAAATATTACAAGAAACATTAACGAGTATTAATTTTTCTATAGAGCAAAACAATGCAACAATAAATATCGACTGGCTTCCTAAAAAAGTAAAATGCGATAAAATTAAAATATCACAATTATTCCAAAATATTATTTCTAATGCCATTAAATTCAAGAAAAAGGATCAAGTAATTGAAATTAATATTAATTGTAAAGAACAAAAGGATAATTATCTTTTTTCTATCAGCGACAATGGTATTGGAATAGAAAAGGATTATCACAAAAAAATATTTAAATTATTCAAAAGGTTAAATAAAAATCAAAATTACGAAGGAACAGGAATTGGTTTATCTCTTAGTAAAAAAATAGTGGAACAACATGGTGGCGAAATATGGCTAGAATCAGAATTCGACAAAGGAACTACCTTTTATTTTACTTTACCTCGTAATTAATTCCTAACTTTCCATTCAATCAATCATCATCAAATGAGCAAAACAGCCGTTATCATAGGAGCAACAGGTTTAGTCGGTTCACAGATCACACATCTTTTAATAGAAGATGAACGCTATGAAAAAATAGTAGTTTTCGTGAGAAGAACGATGAATATTTCTTCTGAAAAACTAGAAGAACATATCGTAGATTATGACAAAATAGAGGATTGGAAACATCTTATTCAAGGCGATGAACTCTATTCTGCACTAGGCACTACCCTCAAAAAAGCTGGTAGCAAAGAACGCCAATATACCATAGATTTTCAATATCAATACAATGCTGCCAAAGCTGCTTCTGAAAATGGTGTAAAAAAATACCTTCTAGTTTCATCTGCTGGAGCTAATCATAAATCGCCTAGTTTTTATACGAAAATGAAAGGCGAATTAGATGAAGCTGTCAAAAAGCTAGATTTTAGTAACACCTTTATTTTCCGTCCGTCATTACTAGCAGGAGAAAGAGATGAAAATAGGCTAGGAGAAAAAATAGGTTACGCTATTTTACAGCCATTATCTAGATTGCCTTTCATCAAAAAGTACAGACCTATTTTTGGTTATGAAGTCGCATTGGCGATGATCAATACAGCGAATAGAAATGAAGATGAGTTTGGAGTTTTCGAATTAGATGAGATATTTGATTTATTAAAATAATAAACTACAAAGCTTTTTAAAAAATAGCTCAAGCAAACTATCTTTATATCAAAGCAATTAATACACTGTAAAGTAAGTAATCTTAAGTTTTGATGGCTTCTTTTGAAATTTGGACATCGTTATTTTTCTCCACCGTAGCTAAGGCTACGCTGTCAAAAAATGCCTCGCCATATTCCAAAATAATCTCATCAAAATATTAAACAACTTACTTTACAGTGTATTAACAATAACTCACTACAATCAATGGATTTTAATTCTCTCCAAAATATAATAATATGAAAAAGGTACTACCCCTTTTAACACTTTTCTTATGCTCTTTTTTCATTTCATTTTCTCAAGTACAAGTAGGCAATAGTGTAAATGGAGCAGCAGCAGGAGACGGCACAACCAAAACCGCCTTATCGGCTGACGGAAAACGCATGGCCGTTTCTTCCATTCTTAATGATGATTCAGGCACAGATTTAGGGCATGTCAGAGTATTCGAGCTTATCGGAAACGAATGGATACAACTCGGTAGCAATATCCTAGGCGAAGGCGTACCCCAAACATGGTTCGGAATGTCTATTTCTCTATCTGCTGATGGAAACAGACTAGCTGTAGGTACAATCATTAATACATATCCAGGACCTGGTTATGAATCTGTGCGAGTATACGAATATGGCCAAGGAAACTGGAATCTTTTGGGTAACAATATTTACGACGACCAAGCAATTAGTTCATTTGGAGGTGCTGTATCATTATCTGCCGATGGAAACATAGTTGCTGTTGGAGCAAGTCGTGGAGAAGGTGGAAGTTCAGGTGGCAATGTATGGATCTTTCAATACAATGGAACTAGCTGGGTACAAATGGGTAACGAAATAGGTGCAGATGATGATGATGATGAATTTGGTACTGCTGTATCCTTATCTTCTGATGGACAACGGCTAGTTGTTGGAGCTTCTGGATATACTGGACCACCACCACAAAATTATTCCAGAGGTAAGGTCTATGTTTTTGATTATGACGGAAATAATTGGGTACAAATAGGTGACAACCCAGAGGGAACTCAAGGCTACAGCCAGTTTGGATATGTCGTAGATATTTCTTCCGATGGTAGTCGAATTTTCGTAGGTGCACCATATTGGTCTGTACAGAGAGGACAAATTAGTGCTTACGAACTCGTAGGGAACGAATGGATACAATTAGGCTCTTATATAACTGGATCGAATGAGGATGATTATTTAGGAATATCTATATCTGCATCGGGTGATGGAAGTCGCTTTATTGTTGGAGGAGAAGGAATAGATTCTCCTTTACTAAATGCTGGAAAAGGAAAAATCTATGCTTATGAGAATGGAGAATGGGAAGCATTGACACCAGATGTCAATGGAGAAGACACTTATAATTATCTAGGATCTTCTGTTTCAATGTCAGAAGATGGAAAAATCGTAGCGATTAGTTCTCCTGGAAACGATAATGAAGCAGGAACTAATGCTGGAAAAGTCGATGTCTTTCAATTATCAGGAGTGATGGGGCAGATTTATAATGATATTAATGAAGATTGCATCTTATCTTCAGAGTTTGGAATAGCCAGTAGAAAAGCGATCATCCAACCAGGCAACATCATCATAGAAACTGGCAATAATGGTTTTTGGGGAATAAATTCCCTAGCCACAGGAACATATACTATTACTGTGGATACTACAGGTTCATGGAATCTCACTTGCCCTATCACACAATCATTTACTGTAACTAATCCAGAAGGTATTACAGTCGCACCTAATTTTGGATTCGTATCCACAGAACCATGTGCTGCACCAGATGTAAGCATTCATATGCCATTCATCAGAAGATGTTTTACGGACCAAAGAATATACATTCAAGCCTGTAATACTCCTTATGCTACAGGCATTCTAACAGACCCTTATGTCATTGTAGAATTAGATTCATTATTTACACCTAGCAATTCTTCTATCCCATACGTTTCATTAGGAAATCATCAGTATCAAATCGATTTGAGCACATTGAATCCAGGAGATTGTGAAAATTTCTGGATAGAAGCCGACTTGAGTTGTGATGCCTCATTAGAACAAGGGCTGTGTATGGAAGTCAATTTATTTCCTGCCGAACCATGTGTATTCGATAGTATACCTAATCCATTTCCATCAGATGTACTTCCTTGTACTTCCGAGTGGGACGAATCTAGTTTATCTGTAGAAGGCTATTGTGAAAACGACTCTGTTCACTTTATTATTACCAATCTTGGGATAGGTGATATGACTTGTTTCAGTCCTGTAAGGATATTTATTAATGGCAATTTAATCATTTTGGATTCCATCCAATTAATCTCAGGGGGAAGCACATCTTTTTCTTTTTCAGGAGATGGACAATCATGGCGTTTAGAAACAGATCAGCATCCACTCCATCCTGGAAATTCACAACCCAATGCTACAGTAGAAGGCTGTGGAGGAGAAAATGTAGCCAGTAGAATCAATGCACATTACTTAGATGATGCAGATCCTATAATTGATATTTTTTGTGGTATAGTCACAGGAAGTTATGATCCTAATGATAAAACGGGTTATCCGCTAGGCGTTACAGATATGAATAAGATTTTGCCCAATCAAAAAATGGAATATGTTATTCGTTTCCAAAATACAGGAACAGATACTGCATTCACAGTCGTCATAAGAGATACTTTAGAAACTGACTTTGATATTTTCTCTGTACAATCAGGAGTATCTAGTCATGCTTATAGTTTCAAAATGTATGGACCTAGAGTATTGGAATGGACTTTCGATAATATATTATTGCCAGATAGCACAACAAATGAACCTGGTAGCAATGGATTCGTCACTTTTAAAGTAGATCAAAATGCAGATCTTCCAGAAGGATATATATTAGAAAATAGTGCAGGAATTTACTTTGATTTCAATGATCCTATTATTACTAATTCCACATTCCATACCATTGATTATTTTACACAAGAAATCATTACCACCAACTCAATCGCAGAAGGATGCAATAGTTTCATTTCTCCTAGTGGAAATTACGTATGGACAGAAAGTGGTACTTATTATGATGTAATCCAAGATGATGAGGTCAATAATGTAAATATAGTAGACCTGACAATAAACACAGTAGATGTTTCCTTTACTCAAGTTAATGATGAACTAGTTGCCAACCAGTCTGGAGCTACCTATCAATGGCTTGATTGTAATAATAATTCTACTCCCATAGAAAATGCCACCAACCAAATCTTAATACCCGATTCTTATGGCAGCTATGCTGTCGAAATCACTTACGAAGATTGTATAGTCGTTTCAGATTGTCAAATCTTTTCATTTACAGGAGTCCAAGATAATGAATTCAAGTCATCCATATCAGTATATCCTAATCCTACAGCAGGAAATTTTATTATTGATTTTGGACAAAATTATGAAGCTGTCTCCATTAGTCTAAAAGACGTATTAGGCAAAACCATTATGGTCAGACAAATGAAAAATACCAGCAGATTCGATATGGAAATAGATACAGCAGAAGGTTTATATTTCCTAGAGTTGGAAACAACAAATGGAAAAACTGCTATTTTTAAGTTGATTAAACAATAAATCTTATCCAAAATAAAAATAAAACAGTCTGTGAAGTAAATTTACAGGCTGTTTCATTTTTTAGTGTAAAATTTAAAAAACATCCAAACAACAAGGCGTTTTTGGACCCTGAAAGACATGGTATAAGGTTGCCATCATGGTTCAGTAATCCCCTTGTCTCTAATGAAAGAGAGGCCGGACAAGTCAACGGCTTGAGGCCCGCCCTACCCAATCTGAAACTCCCCTAATATTAATAGTGTTGGACCAAAACTTTTGTTGCTCGGATGTGTGACAAATATAGGAGGTTTCAAATTAAAAATTGGAAATTAATTGATTTGAAATTAAAAATCAGGCGTAGTTGTCAGCTAATTTCCAATCAAGCTATTTATAATTAAGTACCAAGTCAAAATTATGCATAGGATTAGAATGAGGCTCTTTTTAAACTAAAATTTAATTTGACTTGGTGCTTATACGCAATTGAATAATGGTTCTTATTAATATCCAATCAACCATTTTCCTCGCCACAGCCTTTGTCCATCTTTTACTAATTGAAGAAAATACACTCCTTTCGCCAAATTACTTCCATCTATTTCTATAGAATTATCATTATTCCAATAAGATAACGGTACTTTTCTACCATTCACATCAGTAGCTAATAACGTTATATTTAAAGGTAGGCTTTCGCCAAACTCAATATAACTCAGCCCTAAACTAGGATTAGGAAAGAGTTTCGCAGCTATTTTATTTTCTGTATTAATGGTTGAAGTTGCAACATCACAGGTTTGCTCGTATAAAAAATCTCGCACTAGCCAAAAGGTCGTATCCATATAATCGCTATCAGAAACAAAGGGCGTATGCCCTGCTCCATAGAAAGTATAAAATGAATTATCAATATTCAGTTCTTCCATTCGCTGATAAACAGTACGACTACCATTGAAAGGTAAATTTACGCCTAAAGTCGTAATCGTTTCATCTCCATAAGGCACAACACCATCCTCATCACCATGCAAACTCACTATAGGCAAGTCACCTGCATCAATCCAAGCCGTATCCAATATTCCACCACTTAAATTAATGACTGCTTTTACATCAGAACTATAGCCTTGGTTTCCACTCATACCTTCCAATCCACCTTCCGCTACGATTTCATCAAAAATCAAATCTGGCACTTCATCTAAATTATCTAAATATGCCAAATGAACCGCTGCTATCGCTCCTGCTGATACACCGCCTACATAAATTCTGGTGGTATCTACCTTATATAAATTGTCCGTCTGAGCATCCTTATAAAAAAAGCGAACAGCAGCTTTCATATCCTGCATGGATTTTTTCACTGCACGATAAGCATTAGATTCTTCATTATCCCAAATCAAATCTGTACTCAACCTGTAATTAATCGAAGCATTGACATAACCTAGTTCTGAAAAACGAGTGCTCAAGGTCACTAAATCTGGAGAGACAGAAGAACCAAAAACAAATGAACCACCAAAAGCCCAAATAATCAAAGGACGAGCCTCCAAATTATCGCCTTCTGGCTGATAAAAATCCAAGGTGAGTTCTTGTATTGCATTAGGATTGAATAGCGTAGCTTGTGGTGCTTCTCCAAAAGAAATCCCATACTCTGCATCAATATTTGTAAAAATAGGCTCAGCATATCGCTGTCCATCACATTCTTGTGCATAAATATCCGTTATACAAAACATCCATAAAACAAGGCTAAACAGGTATATTCTCTTCATTACAAACAAGTTAATGATTAACAAATCTAAAGATAGGAACAGTACTTCAAAAATAAAAATGTAATTCATTGCAATTTCATTGGCAAAAAAGATAAGAATGTTGTATTTTTGCCAACCATTTAAAAAAACGAGGAAAATCCTCATTCAAAATTTATTTTACTGCATGTTAATCATAGACGTAAAAGAAACAGAATCAATAGACAGAGCGCTTAAACGTTATAAGCGTAAGCACCAAAGTGTAAAATTGATGAGACAACTTCGTAAGAGGAAATATTTTACTAAGCCTTCTGTAACTAGAAGAGCTGAAGTAATGAAAGCGGAGTATATTAATCAAAAGTACAGATTATTGGACTAAGCCTAATTTAGGCTTCATCTTAGGTCATACTCGTATTTAACTATTCCCTTGGATAGCTAAAATACTTATATCATATTAAAACTAGGACTATCTACGTGATAGTCCTAGTTTTTTATGTTTACTACTGTAGTAAAAAACTTATTCTGATTTTGATATAAAATTTATAGTACATACTAGTATAATATGTATAAAAGAAGGCAATTCATGTTATTTTTATCGTAATTACGTTGTTATAATGTTATTGTTCAGTAAACACTAACCTATAATGAACCTTTTTCATTAACTTTCTATTATGAAATTAGGATAGTAGAAATAAAACTATTTTTAACCTATCCTATTACACTTTCTTTATCATTATTTTAAATTAGTATTTCAATGAAAAATTTTATATCATTTATCTTTTTAGTATTTACTATTTCTACTGTTTCAGCACAAGTAAATCCCATCAACTTCGAGGATGGAGGAAATGGAGCATCTTGGACATGGACTGTTTTTGAAAACGATACCAATCCTCCTGTAGAGATTATTGCTAATCCTGATGCTACAGGAATCAATACCTCTGCCACAGTAGCACAAATCACAGCACTTCAAACAGGCCAACCTTGGGTAGGCTGCGAAAGTATGATTGGTTCTGACATTGGTAATTTTACAATCGATGCTACCAATAGTACCGTTAAAATTATGGTATGGAAATCTGTAATTAGTGATATAGGTCTTAAGCTAGTGAGAGCAGATTTTTGGGCATTACCAGAAATCAAAATAGCTAATACTGTTGTTAACCAGTGGGAAGAAATCACTTTTGATATTTCTGCATGGGTAGGAAATGAGTACGACCAAATCGTTTTCTTTCCAGATTTCAATCTTGATGGCCGTACAGCTGATAATATCATTTATTTTGATAATATAGACTTTGGCAATGGTACTGTTGTACCACCAACAGATGCTCCAATAGTAGCTGCACCTACTCCTACTGAACTTGAGGAAAATGTAGTTTCTATGTTCAGTAATGCTTACACAGATGTAACTGTTGATACTTGGGCTACAGATTGGTCTGTTGCTTCTTATTCTGAAATCCAAATAGAAGGAAACGATACCAAAAAATACACTAGCCTTGATTTTGTAGGTATAGAAACAGTAGGACCTAATCTTATCAATGCTTCTGATATGGATTTTTTCCATATAGATGTTTGGACACCTAATGTAACTACATTTAAAGTAAAATTAGTAGATTTCGGAGCAGATGGTGCTTTTGATGGTGGAGATGATACAGAGCATGAAATCACTGTAGAGAGTCATTCTCAAGACACGTGGGTATCTCACGAAATTGCATTAGCTGATTTTGTAGGGATTACTTCTTTTGAAAATATTGCACAATTAATTCTAGTTGGTTCACCTATTGGCGGTACTATTTATGTAGACAATGTATATTTCAGTAGATTGTCTTCAAGTAATGCAGAATTAAATAAGAATAACTTTGAGTTATTTCCTAATCCTGCACAAAATCTAATCAGTATCAGTAGTGATGAAAACATTGAGCAAATCAGTGTGTATGATGTTGCTGGTAAGCTAGTGATGAGTCAAAACATTCAAGACAATAGAACTACGCTTGATATTGCTAATTTAGCAACAGGAGTACATACTATTATAGTTGTAATCAATGATAAAGTATTGGTAGATAAATTTATCAAAGTAGATTAAGATAAGCATAAACTTTAGGAAAAAGCGACCACGTTAGTTTTATACATAGCGTGGTCGCTTTTTTTATCTACTTCCTTCCTCCAAATAATATCCTAGCGATAAGAAGTAATATCACAGAGCCAATAATAGCAGAAACCACTCCTTGCCAAGTCATACTTCCAAAAGGCGGATTTCCTAGCTGTGGTATATATTGAGCAGCATAAGCTCCTATGTAAGATCCTCCGACTCCTATAATAATAGTCATGATCAAACCAAAGCGATCCTTTCCTGGTAAAATAAATTTGGCCAACGATCCTGCTGTCAGACCCAATAGTGCTAGATATACATATTCCATAATGTCAATTTTTGATTAGATGTCTAAGTTATGATAAAAACGGGACTGTTAGGTAATGTGTCATGTTTTATACCAATTTGAATTATAAGTATCGCATATAACTGGATAAATTTAACGACTTACTTCGTTACAAATACTCGCCATAGCTACGACTATGTCTGCGTTTTTTGCCTCGCAATTCATCAAATTTATTACCAAATCCAATGCGATTTTATAAATGCAAATCGGTATTAGATGGAATAGACTATGAGGGTATGGATTATTTTTGGAAATATTTGTATTTTAGTGAGTAGAAAAATAATTCTAACCAAACTATAATATCAAATGTCATTGAATCCAAGACAATTATTTTTGATAGATGGCTTAGGAGCATTGCTATCCACTCTTTTATTAGGAGTCATTCTAGTAAAATTTGAGTACCTCTTTGGAATGCCTCGAAAAGAACTTTACTTTTTATCTTCTGTAGCTGGTGTCTTTACTATATATGATTTTATCTGCTATTGGAAAATAAAAGATAACTGGCAACCTTTTCTAAAAGTCATTGCCATTGCTAACCTGATGTATTGCTGTTTTTCTATAGCTATAGTATTTTATTCGTATCAAAAATTGACACATTTAGGATTTATCTATTTTTTGCTGGAATTTATTATCTTGATTATCCTTGTAAGGGTTGAATTGAAAAGGGTTTATCAAAATAAAGATGGAGAAATTGGAGACCCACCAAAACTTAGCAAATTATCTAAGTGAAACGAATTCAATAACCTGAGCCATTATGCTTGTTCTTTTTCCTTCTAAAAAACACAAAAAATAGTTCTGTAGCTACGCTATGCAATGATTTTTTGAATTCTTTAGAAGAAAAAATTACTACCCATTCTGGCTCAAGTTATTAAATACGTTTCACTTAATGTGTTAAAAATGGTTCTTAATTATAGCAATGTAATATTATCATTAGGATGAGCAATGATAGCGTGTGTGTACATTTCAACTAATTCCGGAAAAATATCTAAAATATTCTCATCTCGGAATTTATCCAGAATATTGGTTTTTTGAATGAATTTTGGAATAAGATGGAACCAGTCTTCACTGTACATGAAATCAATAGTTCTATTGAATTCCTTTAAGACGAGTTCCATTAGTTCATCCATTTCATCGAATGATAAAATCCATTCGATGTATTCCCTGTACTTTATTTCTAGTTGTTTCTTCATGTGAAGAGGGAGTATTTTCATAGAATACTCGTTAGGATTTTTAAGAGAATCTGGTAAGAATCGTTGTAATTGAACTAAACCACTTTCTACCCATTCTTTATGAAAATCAGGAATATGGAAAATATTGAAAACACTAATAGTCGGACTGAGGTAGAATTCTACATGAGGAACTTCTTCCACCATTCTTTTTCTATTATCCAATACTTGATCCCATTTTTGTCCTTTTCTTTGATATTCTCCTCTAGCATAAGTGCCATCTAAACTAGCATGAACGCTGACATTTTTGAAAATTTTCCATTCCTCAAAAATATCTCTTTTCTGTAATTTAGTATCAGAGAAATTGGTCAAATAACGGAGTTGGATATCAGTACAATCATGCTCTTTTAAAAAATCGAGCAGTTTATAATGCTCCTTCATGATAATAGGTTCTCCTCCAGCAAAGGTAATTTCCTCTACATAAGGAAGGAAAACGGCTAATTATTCTAATAAATCTTCTATACTATAATCTATGGCTTTATCATAGTTAGTTTCATTGAGTTTTACAGCTTTATCATACCATTTTGAGCTAGAGTGATGTCCACATATTCTACATTTGAAATTACAAAGATTCGATATCCTAATATCCCAATAAATAGGTTTAGAATCTGGAGCCATTCCATTTTTTAGGGTATTCAATACCCAGTCCAATTTATGAATATATTGCTTGTTATATATTTTTCTATGGCTTCTGATACCTACTTTATCATTCTCGTAACACTGCCAGCAACGCTTATCTTTTTTATCTTGGATCATGTTGCTTCTCATCTTTCTTATCCTTTCTCCATTCCAGATATCTTTTATAGGCTCTTTATTTACATTACCAAAGGTATCATCCTCTTCCCATGAAGCTACCCAACAAGGTCCAACTGTTCCTTATTGGGTAATGAACAAATGAACCCAAGGAAGCATACAAAAAGCTTCACTATTCTCTACAGATATTTTGTCAATTATTTTACGCTCAGAGAAATGTTTACCAAAATCTCCTATTAGATCAGCCATATTTAATTCTTTAGTGAAACTTATTCAATTTCTAATAAACTCTTATCGTAGATTATGGTAACGATAAAGATATTCTATTTTTTTTGATTTGAAATTAATGATAATTAATCTACCAAATGTTTCTCTAATCCATTCTGATTACCGCCTTCATCCTTCACTTTCCAAATTCTACTTACCAAAATAATAGTAATCAACCCACCAAGCATGGCTAATGTCCTAAATGGAAACAGACAAGTATATGCATCTTCTATCATAGGGTAAGGAAGTAATACTGGAATCCCCAACGTAGCATCTCCACCACCAAAACGAAGAAAAAGTGCTACTGCGAACCCTGCCATAGAGCCATATTTATTGGCTTTGGTGTCGTACATAGCTGTGACCAATTGAGGAAATAAAAGACAGTACACAAAATCCCCACATAAGAACCAAAGTGCATATACACTCTCTATTTGCAAGGCTAATAATGTAGCTGCTATTCCTATAATCCAAATCATTCTTCTGATGACTTTGGCGAGTTCTTTGGAAGAGAGATTGGGTTTCACTAAAGGCTTATATACATTCCAGCCAGCCATAGATGAAGCAGATAATATAGATGAATCCACAGATGACATCACAGCCGCAGCTATCGCTCCCAATCCAATGGTAGCCACAGTAGGATTAGATAAATAACGCATAACATATGGTAGTATTTCAGCTGAAGTAGCTGGTGCTCCAGCTGCTCCAACTGCTGTCCAATCTCCTGTAGTATTGAACGCATCGCCAATTACACCAATCATGACAGCAGGAACGGCTGCAATAATACAAACCACACCAGCTAAAATAGATAGCCACATTGCAGCGTTCTCGCTTCTAGCTGAAAGCACTCTTTGGAAATAAACTTGCCAAGGAATCCCTCCTAGCATGAGTAGCAAGGCATAATCCCACCAATTCCAATAGTAATTTCCTAAAGCTTCCTTATTAGGAAAGAATGTAGCAGCAGAACCTTTATTTTGTTTATAAACGGCCCAAGCATTATCCCATCCACCTACATATTCCAAGGCAAAAGGAATGACTAATGCTAGTCCTACCAAAAGTAAAATCATTTGGAAAATATCGGTGAGAGCTACCGCCCATAATCCACCTAATGCAGTATAAGAAATAGCGATAAGAGATGATAATACAATGGAAGTTTGTGCATCTATACCTAGCACAGTTCCAAAAGTAGTCCCCAATGCTGTAAGGATAGCAGCTGTCCAAAATATTTCTCCTGCCAATGCCGGAAGGAATAGAACTGCTCCCATATTTTTGCCATAGCGTTGTGCTAAAGGATCGAGCATGGTTTTGTATTCCATCCTCCTCATCTTCTTAGCAAAAAATAAGCCTCCTAAAATTAGACTGATCGCGTAGCCCCAAGGAGCTTGTACCCAAATGAGTCCAAAATCTGGATTGTAGGTGTTTTCTGCTGTCCCATTGATATATCCGCCACCTACCCATGTGGCACTCATCGTGAATACACCTACGAAGAGTGGAATGGAACGTCCTGCAAGCATAACATCTTCATCACTCTCGTTTTTTCTGATTTGGCTAGCATAAGCTCCTATAAAAAATATCAATCCATAGAAAAACATCATGGCGAAAAAACCTGACCAAAAAACAGGTTTTCCTAGTTGATACAAAACAAAACCTACAATCATCAGTAAAACCAAGAGAATGCCAGTAGGCTTGAGAGAACGTAAAATCTTGTCCATGATTACTTATCTTTACTTTTGAACATGTAATGTAAGGATTTTCCAATAGATATTTAAAAGCCTAATATACTCAACATATTATTATCTTTTATCTTTTATCTAAATATCTACCAATATGAAAAACGAAGGAATATACAAAGAACCAATATATGGTTTTGACGAAAGGACGCTGGATGATTTATTTAGTGAAGCGAAACCTTTGAAAAAAGCAGAAAAAGGTAAACGACTAGTCAATTATATCGTGGATACAACTATTATGAATATCATATTTTTCTTCTTTTTCATGACTATGGGCGGAATGATCAACTATTATGAAGGAATTAATGGAAGTACTATTCTAACTTCTTCGCAGGACCTGAC
>JBNMOV010000018.1:0-24322 GCA_051275765.1 Maribacter sp.
TATATGGCGATGCAATGTTTTCAACATCTATCCAAACAGCTACACCTACTTCCCTGTACCTTAGATTAGACTGATCTGTATCTGCACCTACTTCCCAAGAAATCTCAGTTGATATATCTATCGTATTTTGATTAGTAACGGTATAAGGGACAAAACAGCCATTAGGATCGCAATTAGCAAGGATAGCATTGACTGCATTATGGATATTCAGTCTTCCTTCACTAGTTGTTATGCCTTGTAGAGAGTTATTCGAATCTACAGTATTGAGTATGTACTGTTTTATTAATAATGCTGTTCCTGCTGGATCTTGTTTGGCTGCTGCTGCGAAACTAGGACAAGGCACAGAGTGCATCAATGCTACTGTTCCTGCTACATGTGGTGTAGCTCCAGATGTTCCTCCGAATCCTCCATAGCTATTCCCAAAATCAGCTGTCCAAGTATCTGCTCCAAATGCTCCTAAATCTATACTCGTAGCACCATATCCTGCCCCTGTCACTTTTTGATCGAAACGATTCATATTAGTTACAGAAATTAAATAATCACTGGTACAAGTAGTTGGTAAATCTCCTACTACGTCTACGTTTTCATTTCCATTGATCGTTGCTCCACAGCTCACGATTCCTTGTATACCTAAAGTATCATAAAATGCACACCATAAAGGTGCTTCACTAGCTTGTCCATAATCTACTCCCCAAGATGAATTAGTGGTAACTACATAAGCTCCTAATTGACCACTAGTCTCATTATATTGTTTTCTGAGTGCATAGCAATAAGCGTATGCTGCAAGGGCATCTGCTTCTCCACCACCACCTTGGATGATCATTAGTTTTACGTCCCAATTCACACCAGCAACACCTAGTCCATTATTCCCTTTCGCACCTATGATCCCTGTTACAGGCGTACCATGTCCGCCGCCACCTATATTATCACTCTCATCATAAGCATTCCAACCTCTGTAATCATCTATATATCCATTACTATCATTATCAATTCCATCATCAGGAACTTCATGATAATTTACCCATATATTATCTTCAAAATCTTCGTGAGTCCAATCAAAACCATCATCTATAATCGCTGCTACTATCGTATCTCCTAAAGCCGTTACTCCTCCAGTAGTAATATCCCATGCCAATTCTGCATCAAGATCTGCTCCTGCCGTACCTCCAGATTGTCCAGTATTAATGTATTGCCATTGATTATCAAATTGCGTATCATTTGGTACAGCACGATGGGAAATGAGGTGATTATACTGTGCAGTATGGACCATTGGATTATTTCTTAATGCTCTTAATAGTTTTTCCTCATGGATATTCGCATAATCGAATTCCAATAGATAAATATTAAAAACAGGAGCTACTTTTCTTTTCAGTTCCAGGCGAGTTACTTGTCCTTCAAATTTCTCATAGAACTGAAGGATTCTTTCTATAGGATACTCTGTTTTCACTAATAACTGACCTTGAAAATGATCTAGTATTTGGGCTTGTGCTATAAAGCAGTAGCCTATCAAAAAGAGCGTTAGTATTGAGGAAAAAATGATTTTATGCATTACATCTATATTTGTACCATACAAAGTACGCACTATATGATTGAAAAAATAGTAGTCTAACAGTCAAAAAGAATATTAGATCTGTCGTTATGTATCATCATCGTTCTTTTTCATTCCTAATGAACCTGTAATATTCACAGAAAAGATAAATAACATTCCCAATATTGCAGGAATGATAATATTCAAAAACCATAATCCAAACGTAGAAGCTAGGATACTAATTTCATTATCTGTAAAGAAATTCCAAATATAGAGAGCGACTTCACTCCTTACAAAAAGATCTGCGATGGCTGGAAGAGGAATACTAGTTTGCAATAAAAATATAGTAGCAATCCCTGCGACTCCTGATAAAAAGGGGACATCTATACCAAAGAAACGAAGGATAAGATAATACTGCATGGTATAAATCACATATCGAAGTATGGCGTAAAACAGGGCTTCTGTTAATTCTTTGAATGAATACTCATTTAGCACCTCCATGTGCTTTGTAAATCGTCTTAAGTAAGGTAATTTATTGAATAGTGGAATCGCTAGACTGACATTATAATAGCATAGGAGCATAAAAATAATCAAGGTCAAGCCTAATATGCCTACTCCCAACACAATAAAACCTTCTGTGTCTTTCATAAAATATTGGAGCATAAAATATATCAAGCCTACAATACCTAATGTCATTAAGGCTATCTGTTGGCTAAAACTGCTGACTAATGTAGCTACAATAGTTTTCCAATTATTTTCTGGCTTTACGACAAGTATTCTTCCTCCATATTCCCCTATTCTATTGGGTGTAAAAACAGAAAGAGAAACGCCTAGGAATACGCCTTTGAATGCTTTGAGAAAAGGGACTTTCTCTACTTTTCTTATCAGTACTTGCCATTTCAAGGTTTCTACAGTCCAATTCAAAGGCATCAGTAGAATCGTTACGATGATCCACCAAGCATTATCCTTAGTGAATCTATTCAAGAATTCTGTCCACAGTTCACCTATATTGTCCTTTGCGAATACTTGGCTTCTAATAGTATAGACGAGTATGGCTACTAATACTAATTTGAGGAAGATATTGAAATGCTTATTCCTAAATAATCTGTAGACAGGGCGAACTGTTTTCTTTACAGTTCCTTTTACGCTTTCGCTATTTAACCAACGTATTAATCCCATAATAGATACTTAGATATTAAGATATTGAGATAAAATGCTAACGGTTAAAATAGAGGTATTAAAAAATAGGCCTAATCTTCTTCGTATTCTACTACTCTAAGGAAACGAAAACCAACGGTAATTTCGAAGACGGTGTTGATAACTTTAGTTTCTTGAGCAGGTATCGCGTTACCACTATAATCCGTGTAAGTATACTTTCCAGCAGGATAAAAAACTTGTGGTCTTACATCTGGACTTATTTGGAGTTCTAGCGTCATTCCTACAAATTTAGTAAAAGGAACTTCCAATCCTCCTCCTAAAGTTAATCCATAGGTGAACTTATTAACATCCTCATCATTAAATGATAAAGTTCTTTGATCAAATTTATAATTAATATTATAATCCCCTCTTATACCTAATAAATAATAGGCCTTAGTTCCTTTACTTGTTATAGAATAGGCACTCTTCATTCCTAATACTAAAGAAGCGTTCCTAAATTCCGCATCAGACACTACCCTCCTTAAATCGCCACTAATAAAATCTCTATAAAATGCTCTAATCCTACTACCTTTCACATGATAACCTAGCTGTCCGAATACAGAAAACCGCTTTTCAACAGGCAGACTTTCTATGTAAATAGAACTATTATAACTAGGCAATGGCGAACGTTCGTAGCCATTCCATTTTTGGAATCCTAGTGTCAATCCTCCTTTTACACCAAAGGCAAAACCTTGTGCCTGTACTGAAACAGCAACAAACATGATAATGAATAATACAAGTAAATTTTTCATATTAGAATAAAGTTAAATTAAAAAGTTGTTTAAAAACGATTCAATAATTTGCTTGCAAGTCATCGATTACTTAATACTTTTCAAACAACTTCTATCTTCTGGACAAATATACACCACTCAAGATTAGAATTAAACCAATCAGATGAACAATTGTAATTGGTTCTCCTCTTATCGCTCCTATGATAGTCGCTACAAGGGGAATAAGATAAGCAACCATAGAAGCAAAAACAGCACTCGTCATTTGTACCAGTTCAAAATAAAGTACTGAACATATAACGGTAGAAGATAGTGCCAATGCTGCTACATAGCCAAATCCAATCCACGCATTCTCGTCTGTTTGCATGACTTCAACAAAGCCTGATTGCAATAATACAAAAACCATCACTGGTCCTATGATCACAAATGCAGTAGAGCTTATCGTCAATGGATCGACTTCTTGCAGTTTGGATTTTACTGTATTGGTACTAAAAGCATAACATATCGTGGCAAGAGCTGGCAATATAGCATAAATGATTTGATCACCAATCAAATTTCCACTTCCAAATAAGACGATAGATACTGCTCCTGTAAGCCCCAAAAGTACACCTAATACTCTATTTCTAAAATAAGGTACAGCAAAAAACATCATTCCAATTAATAAGGTAAATAAAGGCGTAGTCGATCCTAAAATGCCTGTAATAGAACTCGTTAATTTTGTCTGTGCAAAAGCAAAAAACAAGGCTGGCAATCCAGAACCCAATGCTCCTACTACCAACAAAAAAGGTATCTTTTTCCAAGGAATTGCCTTGAAACGAAACAAGAAAACTGGTACAAAAACCACAAAACCAATAGACATCCGTAAAGATGCCATTTGTATAGGACTAAATACTTCTAATCCTTTGCTCATCAAAAAGAAAGCACTTCCCCATATCATACCTAAAAGTCCCAATAAGAACCACGCTTTTTGTGGTATTTGTTTTTCCATCCGGCAAAGATAAGAGATGGATTAGTCTTATCTCTGTATATTTTTATATGCGAGTGTTTTTTGTTATTTTGGAAATCATTTCTTTTACAAATATTCCTCACAATGAAAAAATACAACATGTTATTCATTCTCCTGTTGATTACTTTATTGGCATACAGTTGCAAAGAAGATGTACCAAATACGATCATAAATCCCGTAGGAACAAGTCCTATTCCTGCTTCAGAACAAAGAACTGGAAATACTAGTGAAGGTTATGATTATCTCGTTTATGGTAATTATGTAGGAAGTGGAATTCCTTTTAGTGCGTTCACACTGGCAGGACAAGGCTCTGATGAAAATCTACTCAACAGAACTGGTGACAATGCAGAAATTCCTCATGATTTCACAGCAATAGATGCTGCTAATGGAATAAGAGTCGTCTCCGCTAATTGCTTGCAATGTCATTCACAGAAATTGAATGGAGAATTTATTGTAGGACTAGGAAGTAGTATATCAGATTTTACTGGTGACCAAAGTGAATTGATTCCTGCTGTCGATTTCGCTTTAGAACTTCTCTATGGAAATGATTCTCCAGAATGGGAAGCATATGAGCCATTCAGACGAGCAGTTTTAGCAACTGGACCACAACTCATAACTGATGTAGTCGGCGTAAACCCTGCTGATAAACTGGCTGTAGTTTTGGCAGCACATCGAAATAATAATGATTTATCATGGATTGATGAACCAGCATTAAATATTCCTACAGAAGTTGTACCAACAGATGTTCCTGCATGGTGGTTATTGAAAAAGAAAAATGCCATGTTTTATAATGGTGTAGGGCGAGGAGATTTCGCTCGAATAATGATGGCTTCTAGTTTATTGACGATGCAGGATACAGCAGAAGCTAGGATCGTGGATGATCGTTTTGCAGATGTATTGGCGTTTATCAATTCTATTGAAGCACCTAATTTTCCAGAAACACTGGACAGTGAAAAAGTGACTAAAGGAAAAGCGATTTTTGAGGGAAGTTGCTCTGGTTGTCATGGCACTTATGGCAATAATGGATCTTATCCTAATTTATTAGTTGATTTGGATAGAGTAGGCACAGATCCTGTTTTGGCTCAAAGCAATTTTGCTTATACAGATTTCATTGATTGGTATAATACCAGTTGGTTTGCACAAGCACCTTATGCTGCACAAATGGTTCCAGCTGATGGTTATGTTGCTCCGCCTTTGGATGGTGTTTGGGCTACAGCTCCTTATTTGCATAATGGTTCTGTACCAGATTTGGCTACGCTTTTGAATAGTGGTACTAGACCTGCTTATTGGAGAAAAACATTGGATACAAATGATTATAACTTGGAAAATGTGGGATGGAATTATACAGCAGAAACTTCGAAGGTGGATAATCAGACTTATGATGTGAGTTTACTGGGTTATGGAAATGGTGGACATACTTTTGGAGATGTGCTTTCTGATGAGGAACGGGAGGATTTGATTGAGTATTTGAAGGGCTTGTAGTTAATAAAATGAGACTTCCCTAATTCTAAATCAAGGTTTCAATTCAGAATTAGGGAAGATTTCCTACTCCACATAAACCAGTTTCTCCCTTTCCTCCACAAACACGCCAAAAGAAGTCAAGTCAAACCTTTCTTTCTCCATTTCATTTTTAAAACTAGCAACATGTTCTTTCTCTACAGCGACTAATAAACCACCACTCGTTTGCGGATCACAAAGCAAGGATTTTTGGTACTCAGAAATCATGCCTATTTTATGTCCATAGCTTTCCCAATTTCTGTGTGTCCCTCCAGGGATACATTTTTCATTGAGATAATAATCTAGAATTTCCTTATCTAATAAGGGTACTTTTTCGAAATCAAGCATGGCTGTCAGATGAGATGCTTCGCACATTTCACTCAAGTGTCCTAATAGTCCAAAACCAGTGACATCTGTCATCGCTTTCACGTAAGGTAATTGACTGATGGCTATCCCTATTTTATTGAGTTCGCACATGCTATCTCTAGCTATATTGTCGTGTTCTGGTTTTCTCTTGGCTTTCTTTTGAGCAGTAGTTAGGATTCCTACGCCAATTGGTTTCGTTAAAAATAACTCACAACCTAAGGTCGCTCCTCCGTTTTTCTTTAGATTTTTAATTGGAACTATACCTGTAACTGCCAAGCCAAATATTGGCTCAGGGCTATCTATACTATGTCCGCCAGCCAATGGAATTCCTGCATCAGCACAAGCTTTTCGTCCACCTTCTATCACTTGATTAGCAACTTCAGCTGGTATCTTATTAATCGGCCAGCCTAATATCGCTATTGCTAATAATGGCTTACCTCCCATTGCATAAATATCGCTAATCGCATTTACAGATGCGATCCTACCAAAATCTTCTGCATCATCAACGATAGGCATAAAAAAGTCTGTAGTACTGATGATCGCCGTTCCATCTCCTAAGTCCATCACCGCCGCATCATCTCGTTCTTCATTTCCTACTAATAGATTAGGGAAATGAATTTTACTCGTGTGATGTTGTAAGATTTGATCTAGGACTTTAGGAGCGATTTTGCAGCCACAACCAGCTCCATGACTATATTGAGTCAGTTTATATTCCATTCGTTAGATATTGAGATTTAAAGATGCTGAGATATTAAGATTTTGCGATGCAATAACTCTTATAAGATGCGAAATTACTAAAATAAGGGTTCTATATGATTTAGGCTGATGAAAATAAATGACTATTGAGAATAATCAATATTTTATCTCGAAATCTCAGTATCTCTAAATCTCAACATCTAATTTAGTATTCAATAATTCTTCGCAGATTTTATCAAAATCCATCTCTTCAAAATCGATGGTTTTGAAGATACGATTCTTATTTTTTACTAAATGTTTATTATAAAATTTATCATAATAATCCAATGCGATTTCTGCTGCCGTTGCTATATCGCCATTATTTAATGCTTCCAATGCTACAGCGAGATGTTGAGCTAATCTCTTTTTGAGTTTTTCGAAAGATGAGGCTAATTCTTCTTTGGGATATTCTCCATAATTCTGGACAAGGTATTGAATTCTGGCAGCTTTGGAAATATGTAGATGAACCATAGGAGCATCTACCATTTTTAGCCAAAAAGTCTCTGGAATTGATATATTTCCTATCATCCGACTTTCGCTTTCCAGCCAGATCCTTTTACTCATATCCAGTTGACAAAAGGCTTCATATAGATTATTTTCAAATTGCTCTGTCGATGGCTGCTGCTCTTCATTTATACCTCCAAAAGCTGAACCTTTGTGATTTGCCAATCCTTCCAAATCAATGATTTGATCGCCTTTAGATCTTAGATGATGTAAAGCTTTGGTTTTTCCGCTTCCAGTACTTCCTGTAAGGAGAACAAATGAAGTTTCTTTTTCTTGGAATTGTTGTCGAATATATTGGCGATAAGCCTTATATCCTCCTTCTAATATCTTCACTCTCATACCAGCCATTCCTAGCAACCAAGAAATACTACTACTTCTCTTTCCTCCTCTCCAACAGTGGATAATGAGATCTTTGTACGGAGCAATTATCTTAGCTTTTCTGATAAAGTCGCTCATTTTACCTCCTACAATATCCAAACCTTTTAGCAGTGCAGCCTCCTGACTTTCTTGCTTATAAATCGTACCAACTATTGCTCGTTCTTCATTGCTGAACATAGGCATATTGATAGCGTTTGGAATATGCCCTTTGGCATATTCTGCAGGGCTTCTTACATCTATAATAGGGTAAGAATTAGTAAATAAGGATGATATGTTAATTTTCTCAGACAATAAATATATAAGTTATTGAAACGGTCTGACGAGTGACCCGCCAGACCGTTTCATTTATAAGAAGCTATTAAGAATTTAAGTTGGAGAAGTAGGCAATAAATAATTTAGCCACTTATTTAAATAGCTTTGAATTTCCTAGATGGTTCTGGCATTCTACGTTCTTCACCCTCTTCATCCTCAAAGAAAGAATCTTCTTCGTACAATTCTTCTTCTTCCTCCTCTTCTACTACTTTTTCAATTTTCACACGAAGGCAATTCCTTCCTGCATCATTGATAAAATCAACCAAAGTATCAAAATCTGTATCATCAGATAAAATGGCAAATTCAACAGATTTCTTTTCCTTTTGGTGCAATGCTCCCATTAAGAAAGAAATGTGCAGCATAAAACCATTACTTTCACTCATATCTGTAGCAATCCATTTGATTTTTTTGCCTAGATATTGAGCTTGCATGACGATGCTCGAAGGGATGCTTTCTTCTTTATGACTAATGAAAATAAACACCTTTTTGCATACTTTTTCAAGTGTACTCAGCTTTATTTTCTTTAGACTGTTATAATCAACAAAGATGTAGCGCTTTAGTAATCGACTCATAAAAATAGTCTTAGTGTATTACTATATTTAAATCATGTTTCCCCTCTCAAAAGTCATGATTTAATCATAGCTTGTAATAAATTTATTGTTAAAGAGTTTGTTAAGTATTCCAAAATTAAACTCTGACACGCAATTTAATTAAATATGAAATAGTTAACAAATTAAAACACAGTGTGTTTTAATTTAACAAGCTATTTTTGACAAAAAGGAAAAACATTTATAATGAAAGTGAATAATATAGTCATATTCCTGCTGTTAACCTTGTTATTAGCATTTGGTTGTAAGGCTAAACCAGATGCGAATGAGGATATAAAACTCAAGAAAAAATCATCTAAATATCTATTTGAAAAAATGGATAAATACCACTTGGATGCTGAATGGTTTAATGCTAAAGCGAGTATAAAATTCACTCAAAATAATAAGACAGTAAAAGGAACGAGCTATATAAAAATGCGGAAGGATAGTGTCATTTGGATGAGTGTAAAAAAGTTAGGAGTGGAGGGTGGACGACTGTTGATTACACCAGATTCTTTCTTCATGATGAATAGATTAGAAAAACACTACTTGAAAAAACCTATGAGCTATGTGAGGGATATGGCAGGACTCGCCAGTACGGGAAACAATCTATATGATTTCAGGAATCTATATGATTTACTACTAGGGAATGTCGTCATGAAATTTGATGGAAAATATGACGTAAATATGAAAACGCCTAACTATGTCATGAGTCAAGAAAAAGAAGGTGTACTTTCTGAATACTGTACAAGTGGTAATAATTTCACATTAGGGAAAATGAAATTATTACAAAAAGAAGGGAATAAATCTGCTATTTGCACATTTGAGGATTACAAATCATTGACAAGCAGCCAGATATTTTCGTATATTCGTACACTAAATTTATCATCCAAAGAAACTGGAATACTAAATTTAGAACTTGATTTTTCAAAAATAAAAATTGACGAACCCACAAACATCTATTTTTCTATTCCTTCGCACTATGAAGAAGCTAAATAAACTCCTTTTACTAATTATTTTCTTGCTGCTGCCTATGCTTATGATAGGTCAGAATAGAAAGCAATTGGAAGAAAAGAGAAAAGGGCTGCTCAAGGATATCAAGGTTACCGATCAGATGCTGAAGGAAACTAAGAAAAATAAGAATCTTACCTACGAGCGTTATATCACGATACAGGAACAAATCAAGGCAAGGAATGAATTGGTAAAAACCATTCAGCAAGAAGTAGGTTCTTATGATCTATCTCTAGAAAGAACGGCGGATGTAATCATTTCATTGGATGAAGATATTGAACAATTGAAAAAGGACTATAAGAATTTGCTACAAATAGCATATCGTAGAAAATTAATGAAAAGTGATCTACTTTTTCTTTTTTCTTCACAGAATTTTAATGATGCTTTCAAGCGTTGGCAGTACTTGAAACAGTATGATAAGCATAGAAAAAAACAGGCAAAGAGAATTTTAGAAACCCAACTATCGTTGGAGGGTAAACTAGATTTACAAGAGGAAAGGAAAGAAAAGAAGGAAAGGCTTTTGGCTAGTGAAAAAAATCATTTACTGACGCTAGAACAAGAACTAAAAACCAAAAATAGGCTACTCAAGGAATTGAAATCTAATGAAAAAACATTAAGAAAGAAAATTTCCAAAAGAAAAGGCGAACACGAGAATCTCAATGTTACTATTGAAAATATCATCGAAAAAGATTTGGTAGGAGGCCGAAAAAAAAATCGTACTGTACCTGACAAACCTAGTAAAAATAGTGCTTCAAGCATCGATTACAGCAGCTCTTTCCAATCAGGAAGAGGAAATTTACCTTGGCCTGTAAGAGGTGTGATTTCAAGTTATTTTGGCAAACAAAATCATCCTACACTTAAGGACATTATCATTAATAATAGTGGCATAGATATCTTGGCTATGCAATCTTCCAGAGTAAAACCCATAGCAGCAGGGGAAGTAGCAGCTGTTAGGTTTGTGCCAGGTAATGATTATTTAGTCATCATTCAGCATGGCACGTTCTATACCTTGTATTCCAAACTAGAAGAACACTACGTCAAAAAAGGAGACAAAGTATCTCCTTCTGATGAAATAGGCATGGTAAAAACAGACTCCAACACAGGAAAGACAGAACTTCATTTCGAGGTATGGAGAAACCAAACTCGCCTCAATCCTAGAGATTGGATTTATAGGCACTAGTGATTTCCTAAACCTGCATACTCATTATTACCTTTTGTCTGAATGACGATAGGTCGATGTGTAGCAATATCCTTTTCTGGAATACTACAAAATGCAAGAATATGGACAGTATCTCCTTCATCTGCATGTAATGCAGCTCCACCATTCATACAAATCGATCCACTACCTCTTTCCCCTGGAATAGCATAAGTAATAATACGAGATCCTTTATTGGCATTATTCACGTGTACTTGTTCCCAAGTCTTGATATTTGCCTCGTCCATCAGATCCTCATCGATAGTGATACTTCCTCTATAATTGACATTAGCTTCTGTTACTTTTACAGTATGTATCTTAGCTTTTAGTACGATTAAGTCCATGTAGAAACGGTTTTATTGATATTTTTTTTTTGAAAGGAAACATAGTCATCCACAAGATAAAGTCGCACTTTTCGACCATTTTGGATGACTGTTATAAACAATCTAGAACAATCATAAGTAACTTCAAAAGAAGTATTTACATCAAAATCATGACCATCCTTAACGGCAACAATAGTATCATAATTCACTATTCCATCATAATAATAGGATATTACTCTGATGCATGACACTCCATCTATATTCTCTTCTTTTATATTAATCCAATTCCCCTCACCTAGACCTCCCAGCCATTGTGCTTTTTCAGGAACATTTTTTGGCTGTTCCTGAGCTTCGATGAGATTGGGACGAGTCACTTTCTCGCCTGTAAAATTGCCCTTTGTACTATTCCAAATGAATTTGATATTATCCCAACGAGTCATCTTAAAATTCTCTAGTGGAGTATTTATATTTTCTTGTCTATAAATATTTGTCTGGTAACCTACATCTATCGCTGTGCCAATAGGAGATGCCTTATAAGTAGGTATAAATAATAATTTAAACCTATCCCAAGGACTCGAAGTCCCTACCCTTAATGCATCCAAAACGAATCTAGCACAGTTTGTAGAATTAGGCAAAAATGTAGTGTACTTAGCACTACCCTCTTGCTGAATATCATCCACAAAAGCCATCGTCTTAGCATAATTCATCTTATCATAGAATGAAAAATAAATCACCCCTTCTCCGTGTGTATAGTGAACGTTTTTAAATAAAAAATCTACAATATCTTGTACATTAATTACTTTTCCAGCTTTATCAATCTCAGCTTTTAAATCAATAGCTAAACTAGGATCAGTATTCTTTCCTCTTGTCCTTCCAAATCCTTTTTCACAGGTATATCTTCCAAAATCAAAGTATTCGATCTCTCTCGTTTCCTTATGGATCAAACACATAGCTGCATGTCCTACCCTGAAATACTGATCCTTAACAATCCCTACATCATGGCACCATTTCATAAAATCGAAATCGCCCTTTGACCACGTGTCTGGCCAACCAATTACCATACAGATACAATCATCTTTTTGTGCCATATGCCACAGTGTTTAGTTTCTATATTAATCTCCTAATATCCTCAAATATACTAAATTTATAATTTTTCTTCCTCTTTGTACTGAATGTGATCATGATGTCCTTGAAATGGAATTTTCAACATCTCCCAAATACTTTCTGCTTGCTCCTTATCCATATATGTATCAACGCCATATTTAAGTTTGGAATTATCCACTACTATATATGTCCCAAATATTCTATCCCAAAAAGAGAAAATATTCCCAAAATTAGTATCACTATATGGTTGGCGATAGTGGTGGTGAACTCTATGCATATTAGGTGTACAAACCACCAAAACCAACATATTGTCCAACCATAAAGGCATTTTTAGGTTAGAATGATTGAATTGAGTGAGCACCAAAGAAAGGGATTGGTATAAAAATATTAAACCTATAGGAGCTCCCACTATAAATACTGCTGCAGTAGTGAATACGAAACGAATCACACTTTCTCCAGGATGATGCCTATTAGCTGTCGTAGTATCCACGTGCTGATCTGTATGGTGAATAACATGAAACTGCCATAAGAATTTCACTTTATGCTCAATAAAATGAGCGAGCCAAGCACCTATCAAATCCAAAAGCATTAATCCTAAAATTCCTTGAACCAATAAACCAGCCAGTCCTTCAAGAGGAATCCATTGTATAATTCCAAAATCATTTTCAGTTACCCATATAGCCGACCAAAGTAAAACGCCAGCCATTGAAAAATTAATTAAAATAGTTGTCAGTGTAAAAAACAAATTAGTGAGCGTATGCCTCGTTCGGTTATAGGCTATCGCAAATAATGGCACAGCCTGTTCTATCAAAAAGAAAATCGTTAGACCTCCTACAAGAAGCAATGTTCGATGAGGTGTTGGCATATCAGAAAAATACTGATTAGCTGATATTATAAATTCTTCCATGATACTTTGATTTTTTTATACAACTCTAAAAATACAGACTTGTTTTCGTTTTATGAAATAATTGTCTTCTAAGGGAATAGTTTGGCAGAAGTTGCTATGCTGCTGATAATTCTAATTCTTCCTTATTTTCTTCCAATACTTGAATAATAAAAGTTATCAATTTATCCAATTCCCATCCCAATAACTCTGCCCCAAGACTGACTTCATCCCTTTCTACACTTGCTGCGAATTTTTTGTTTTTCAACTTCTTCTTCACAGATTTTACTTTCATTCCTTCTATCTTCGTTGGACGAATCAAGGCACTCGCATATACAAAACCTGTCAATTCATCTGCTGCTACTATTGCCTTATCCATTAAGGATTCTCTTGGCACATTCCACTTCGTATAATGTCCTGCTATGGCATGAGCTAAATCTGTTTCGCCTTTTTTATTCAATAAATCTACGATTACATTAGGATGCTGTTCTGGATATTTTTCATAATCCGCATCATGCAATAATCCACAAATCGCATACTTATCTGCATCTTCTCCTAGCTCTTTCCCTAATGCTTCCATGACCAATTCTACACATCTGCCATGCAGCATGAGAGAACGTCCTTTAGTCATGGATAGGAATATTTCTTTTGCTTCTTCTCTTGTCATATTGCTTTCATATTAAATAACTGACACGAATATAATGAATAAACAATATTTATTTTAGTCACTATTGACTAATTAGTTTATTATTTATAACTTAGAGCACTCAGAAGCTACTTGAATGACTACAAAAGAAAAAATAATACAACAAGCCACACTGCAATTTAACCAATCTGGTTTCTCTGCGATATCTCTTTTTGAGTTAGCTCAAAAAATGGAAATGAGTCGAGGAAACTTAGCTTATCATTTTAAAGATAAAAAAATTCTTTTAGAAGCCATCGCTAATGAAATGTGGTCAAAAATAGAAACTGAAAGAAGTAAATCAAGGAAGTTCCCTTCCTTCGAAAACCTTCATAATGAAGTACAACTCTATTATCATTTCCAAAGAGAATACGCCTTTATTTTTTTAGATACTCATGTATTGAATCATCCTGTGATTAAAAAGAAATTTAGGGAAATGACTGAACAAACGATAGCAGACAATAAAGCAGCCATCGCTTTTTCTATCAAATTAGGTAATCTGAAACCTGAAGTTATTCCTGGAACATATCATAATATCGCTTTCATGGCCTGGATGGTCTCCTTTTATTGGCTGCCACAACAAATTATTAGAGGAGAAAAGAAAAAGGAAGATGGCGAAAAACTCATTTGGACGATGCTGCTTCCTTACTTCACACAAAAGGGAATAGAATCTTTTAAAGCATTTTTTGGAGAACAATATTTAGGAACCCTAGGAGATTCATTTGAGTCAGACATAAATAAACTAATCTCATTCTAATCATATACTTATGCCAACATTCAAATCTAAAATAAATCCGAATAGTCAGCAGTTTAAGGATAATCGAGCAGGAATGTTAGAATTTATCAAACAGCTGGACAAACACCTCGAAGAAAGTAGATTCCAAGGAAAAGATCGCCATATAGAACGTGCAAGAAAAAGAGGAAAAATGCTGGCTAGAGAACGACTAGAAATGGTCTTGGATAAAGACAGCCCTTTTTTAGAATTACTTCCATTAGCAGGAATGCAAATCAAAGATGGTTTTGGAGCTGGAGGAACGAATGTTTGTGGAATTGGTATCGTATCTGAAAAACTATGCATGATTAATTCTAATGTAGGAACAAGAAAAGGAGGTTCTATAGATTATGCTACTACGTTCAAAAGTTTGAGAGCTGGAGAAATAGCAATGGAAAATAGGTTACCATCCATCAACTTAGTAGAAAGTGGAGGGGCTAATCTTCCTGATCAAGCTAAGATTTTTAATTATGGAGGTGAATCATTCCGTCAGATTTCACAGCGTTCCAAAATAGGACTGACGACTATTTCCATTGTATTTGGAAATGCTACAGCAGGTGGTGCATATGTACCAGGAATGTCTGATTTTTCTATCTTCCAAAAACAAGCTGCAAAAGTTTTCTTAGCTGGACCTCCTCTAGTCAAAATGGCAACTAATGAAGTTTCCACAGATGAAGAACTAGGTGGTGCAGAAATGCATAGTCGAGTTTCTGGTGTATCAGATTTCTTGGCAGAAGATGAATTCGATGGTATCCGCATCGCTAGAGAATTGATGGAATATGTCAATGTCTCCAAACCTCATTTGGTACCAGAAGGAAAAATAGAAGAGCCATTATATGATAGTGAAGAAATATTAGGTGTAATTCCTCCTTTGGTAAAAACACCTTTTGATGCTAAAGAATTAATAGCAAGGGTGGTAGACGGCTCTAAATTCACAGAATTCAAAGCAGAATATGGTAGTACTATTGTAACTGGCTGGGCTAAAATCCATGGTTATCCTGTAGGAATACTAGCTAATAATGGCGTTATCTTTTCAGAATCTGCCAACAAAGCAGCTCAGTTCATACAATTATCCAATAAGAATAACATCCCACTTATTTTCATGCACAATACTACTGGCTATATGGTAGGCAAAGAATATGAAGAAGGTGGCATCATCAAAAATGGAGCAAAATTGATCAATGCTGTTTCTAATAGTGCAGTTCCACACATCGCATTGATGATTGGTTCATCATATGGTGCTGGAAATTATGGTATGAATGGACGTTCCTATCATCCTAGATTTTTATTTGCTTATCCTAATTCTAGAGTAGGTGTAATGGGATCAGAACAATTAGCTGGTGTAATGGAAATTATCCAAAGAGCTGCTGCTAAAAAAATGGGCATTCCATACGATGAAGACACTGGAAACATGCTCAAACAAATGATGATCATGGAAGCTGAATCCAAATCTTCTGCATGGTATTCTACATCAGAACTTTGGGATGATGGTTTACTAGATCCTAGAGATACGAGAAACTATTTAGGCTTCTCTTTAGCAATAGTTTATAATCAAGAAATTAAAGGGACAGACGGATATGGCGTGTGGCGTATGTGATTTTAGGAGAGAGGGCGTTCACTTTGAGGAGCAAGGAGCGAGGACGCTTCGCTTGGGGTACTCGGCTTCGCCTTGCTTTTTTATGTAAAGGAAAGAGAAATGGCTTTTTAATTTCAAAAAACAATTTTTATGATTAAGAATTTCAAATCATTAGAAATATGGAAACGGAGTATATTTTTGGTTAAAGAGATCTATTTATCAATGGAGCAAATACCTTCTGAAGAAAAATTCGGACTAACCAATCAACTTAAAAGAGCAGCCGTTTCTATTCCTTCTAATATAGCCGAAGGATGTGGAAGAAATCATATAAAAGAATTAATACAGTTTCTACATTATTCCACAGGTTCACTTTGTGAAGTAGAAACACAATTATATCTAGCTATTTCATTAGAGTTTATTCCTGAAAAGCAAACAGAAGCAGTAATCGCAGAAACCATAGAAATAAGAAAAATGATTCAAGGGTACATCAATTCAATCCAAAGATGAGTAACAAAAAGCAAGACTCAAATAAAAAGAATAACGTCCTCTCTCCTCTCTCCTATAAGCGAGGCGAAGCTGAGCGTCCTCTCTCCTCAATACTCATTGCTAATCGTGGAGAAATTGCATCCAGAATCATCCGAACCTGCAAAAAAATGGGTATACGAAGTATCGCTGTTTTTTCTGATGCAGATAAAGACGCTTTATTTGTAGAAGAAGCGGATATGGCTGTTCATATTGGAGAAAGTAGTCCTAATGCTTCCTATTTGGTCCTCGATAAAATTATTGATACAGCAAAAAAGACAGGAGCAGATGCTATACATCCAGGCTATGGTTTCTTATCTGAAAACGTGAATTTTGCCAAGAGATGCGAAGAGGAAGGAATCATTTTCGTGGGACCACATCCTAAAGCTATTGCAGCAATGGGTTCTAAATCCAATGCTAAGGAATTGATGATAAAACATCATGTTCCTGTAGTTCCTGGTTATCAAGGAAAAGCTCAAGATATTACTACATTAACCAATGCTGCTAAAGAAATAGGATTTCCTATTTTGCTGAAAGCAACTGCTGGTGGAGGTGGAAAAGGAATGAGAATTGTTCATCAAGAGAAAGATGTCAAATCTGCTATTCAATCTGCCAAGCGAGAATCTTTGAATGCTTTTGGAGATGATGAATTGATTGTGGAAAAATATATTTCTTCTGGAAGGCATTTAGAATTTCAAATTTTTGGCGATAAACATGGAAATGCTATACATATTCTCGAAAGGGAATGTTCCATCCAAAGACGCTACCAAAAAGTGATCGAAGAAAGTCCTTCACCAATTATGGATGAGGCATTGAGAACAAAAATGGGCAAAGCAGCCGTTAATGCAGCCAAAGCATTGAAATATGATAATGCAGGTACTGTCGAGTTCATTTATGATGATACATCAGGCGATTTTTATTTCTTGGAAGTCAATACGAGATTGCAAGTAGAACATCCTGTAACAGAAGAAGTCACAGGACTCGATTTGGTACAAATGCAAATCGAATCTGCACAAGGTTTACCGCTTTCCATCAAGCAAGAAGATATCAAAGGAAAAGGTTATGCCATAGAATGTAGACTTTATGCAGAAGATGCTTCCAATGATTTTTTACCTGTAACTGGAACGATAGAAAAGTTTGAAGTTCCAGATGTAGATGGATTGCGAGTAGAAACAGCGATTAAAAGTGGTTCAGAAATTTCGATTTTTTATGATCCTATGATTGCCAAGCTTATTGTTTGGGATGAAAGTCGACAAACTGCACATCGTAAGATGAAGTATGTTTTGAGAAATATGGTTTGTCTAGGAATGACGACTAATCAAGATTTCCTATTGCAATTATTAGAACATCCAGATTTCTTAAAAGGAGAATATAACACGCATTTTATTGCTAACAAAATGGATCTTTCCACACTTGGAAAGATCAGCGAAGCTTCTTTGCACCATACTTTAATAGCGACTACATTATCTACTTGGAAAGAACGTGAAGGCAATAGAAAAACACTTCGTTCGATTCCTTCTGGCTGGCGTAATAATTTTTATCAGCCTCAGAAGGAGACCTATATTATTAATGAAGTAGAAAAGGATCTTTCTTATCGTCATGTAAAAGGAAAATTCAGTTTTACAATAGGTGAACAAAATTATTATGCTCATTTTATTGCTAATGAAAAGGGAAGATTAATCGTAGAGATTGATGGCATTCGCCATGCTTTTCACATTGCTAATAAAAAGAATAATTTCTTTGTTCATCACCAACAATCGGGAAGTATCAGCTTAGTTTTAAAAGATAGATTTCCTAGCAAAGAAGCAAAAAAAGTAAAGGGAGGTTATGAAACGCCTATGCCTTCACAAATCATAGAAATACTAGTAAAAGAAGGTCAAAAAGTATCATCTGGAGATAGTTTAGTTGTGCTAAGTTCTATGAAAATGGAAAGTACTATAGAAGCATCAGAAGATGGTATAGTAGAGGAAATTTATGCAGAAGTAGGTAAGAATATAGAAGCAGGATTCTTATTATTAAAAATTAAAGAGGAAGAATCATGAAGCATTACACGACAGAGCAATTAACTAATCTCCATCAAGAAACATTCGCTTTTATAGAAGTTGCGGAAGCAGATAATGTGCTGACGATTACATTGGATAGAGAAAAGAAAAAAAATGCCATTCATCCTCAAATGGTGAATGAATTGGCATTTGCATTACAATATGCCAAAGAGGAAAGAAACGTTTGGGTTGTTGTTTTTCAATCTAAGGGAAATGTCTTCTGTGCAGGTGCGGATTTGAAGGCATTCATGGGAATGCTAGGAGAATATAATTCTTCTATTCCAAATCCAGAAGGCGAAGTATTAATAGGAGAATTATTCAATAAAGTACACAAACCTATCATTGCTAAAGTAGAAGGTGATGTATATGCAGGTGGTTTTTTCTTCCTTTCTGGAAGCACTTATGTTGTAGCATTAGATGGTATAAAACTAGGTTTACCAGAAGTAAAAAGAGGACTGTATCCATTCCAAGTCATGGCTTCATTACTGCGAGTCATGCCACAGCGAAAAGTGATCGATTGGTGTATCAGAGGTTATAATCTGACTGTAGAAAAAGCACAAGAATATGGTTTAGTGACTCATATTACTAATCAAGAAAATATTGAAGAAACCATACAAGGCATCATTGATAATCTCAAAGCAAATTCTCCTTCAGCCATAAGAATGGGATTAGAGGCTTTTGATAAAATACAGGATAGTTCAAGCGATCATAAATACCTGTATGATATGCTCATGAAAACAGTGGCGACTAAAGACGCTCAAGAAGGAATTATGGCTTTTAAGGAAAAGAGAAAACCTATTTGGACAGGAGAATAAAACGTAAATACATGTTTAAAGAAGATACATTCAAAGGGAAAATAGCTTTCGTTACAGGAGGCAGAAGTGGAATTGGTTATGCTATCGCTAAATTGCTTTTGCAATCTGGTGCGAAAGTAACTATTGCTTCCAGAAAAGAAGTTCCTTTAAAAGCAGCTGCGGAGGAGTTATCAGCATTTGGAGAATGCGATTATAAGGCTTGCGATATTCGAAAGACAGAAGAGATTCAAGCTATCGCTAAGCAAATCAAGGAACGTCATGGACGTTTGGATATTTTAGTCAATAATGCAGGTGGACAATTTCCTACTCTAGCAGAAATGCTCAATGATAAAGGATGGAATGCTGTTATTAATAATAATTTGAATGGTACATTTTATACTACTCGTGAAATGGCAAATGCCTTTTTTATTCCACAAAAAGAAGGAGTTATTGTCAATATCATTGCCAATATATATAGAGGATTCCCTGGTATGATTCATACTGGAGCAGCAAGAGCAGGAGTAGAAAATATGACCAAAACTCTAGCTGTAGAATGGGCAGATTATAATATCCGTGTCAATTGTGTAGCTCCAGGAACCATAGAATCGTCTGGTTTGGATCAATATCCTCCACAGATCCAAGAGCTGTTTGAAGCAGCTAAAAAAGCGATTCCTGCACAACGTTTTGGAACAGTAGAAGAAGTGGCCAATTCTGTAGCATTTTTAGCCAGTCCATTAGCCACGTATATTAATGGAACGACATTGTATGTAGATGGTGCACAACATTTGAATTATGATGTAGCAGGATTATCCAACGTGATAAAATCATTCATGAAATAAGAACCATGTAGAGACGCAATATTTTGCGTCTTGTACTCATTACAACAAAAGATTAAATCTATTGAACCAATACAATATCACAGTAAAGAATCAATAAAAGAATGAATAAAACAGCATTTATAACAGGAAGTAGCAGAGGAATTGGAAAAGCAATTGCCTTAAAATTAGCAGCAGAAGGTTACAATATTATTGTAGCTGCTAAAACAGCAAAACCTCATCCTAAACTAGCAGGAACAATATATGAATCAGCACAAGAAATTGAAAAAGCAGGAGGAAAAGCATTGCCTTTAATCGTTGATATTCGCGATGAAGAATTAGTGAAAAATGCTGTTGATAAAGCTGTCGAAACTTTTGGAGGAATAGATATTCTAGTAAACAATGCTAGTGCAATAGGTTTAACAACCATAGAATATACTTCTATGAAACGTTATGATCTCATGCATGATATTAATGTCAGAGGAACATTTATGGTATCAAAATATTGCATCCCTCATTTGAGAAAAGGGAATAATCCACATATTTTGACCTTATCTCCTCCTCTGAATCTCAATCCAGAATGGTTTGGAAGACATCTCGCTTATACCATGAGTAAGTACGCCATGAGCATGACTGTTCTTGGACAATCCAATGAATTAAAAGATGATGGCATTGCAGCCAATGCACTTTGGCCACAGACTACTATCGCTACAGCAGCTGTAGCCAATTTAGGAGGTGGAGATATGCTAATGGAAGTCAGTCGAACACCAGAAATTATGGCAGATGCAGCTTACGCAATTCTTCATAGAGATAGCAAAAGCTGTACAGGAAATTTCTTTATTGATGAAGAAGTACTGCGAGCAGAAGGCGTGACCGATTTCAAAAAATACTCTATCAATCCAGACAACGAACCAATGAAAGATCTCTTTTTATAAGAAGTGATTTGAGAAGTTGTTTAAAATATAATCATAAATCATTAATAATCGAATATGAGTTCATACTATTTTACAGAGGAACATGAAATGTTCAGAGAAAGCCTTAGAGCATTTTTGCAAAAAGAAGTCGCTCCTAATTTAGACGAATGGGAAGAACAACGACGAATTCCAAGGGATATTTGGAAAAAAATGGGCGACATGGGCTTTTTAGGACTAGCCTATCCTGAGCAATATGGAGGCTTAGAATTAGATTTTTTTTATGATGTAGTTTTTTGTGAAGAAGTATGTAAAATGTTTTCTGGAGGATTTGCCATTACTCAAAATGTAGTGCAATATATGTCTGGTCCCTACATCTTGAAATATGGTTCAGATCGATTGAAAGAAAAGTATTTACCAGGCATTATTTCTGGAGAAAAAATAAGTTGTATTGGAATTACAGAACCAGGAGCAGGTTCAGATGTAGCCAATATCAAAACGACTGCCATTAATCAAGGCGAGCATTATTTAGTGAATGGTTCAAAGACATTCATTACAAATGCAGTATACGGAGATTTTATTATTACGGTGGTAAAAACAGATCCAGATGCAGGACCTGCTGGCGTTAGTTTATTGGTCATAGATAGAAATGCAGAAGGTGTTTCTGCGAGGAAATTGAAAAAATTAGGATGGCATTCATCTGATACAGCAGAACTCTCTTTCGATGATGTAAAAGTGCCTAAAGAAAACTTAATCGGAGAAGAAGGCCAAGGATTTTATTACCTCATGGGAGGACTTCAGTTAGAACGATTAGTAGCTGCCATTATGGGTTATTCTGGATGCGAAAGTGCATTAGAATATGCCTTAAAATATATGTCTGAACGGAAAGCTTTTGGAAGATCTATTAATAAATTCCAAGTATTACGGCATAGAGTAGCTCAAATGGCATCAGAAATAGAGGCGACCAAACAGTTCGTCTTACATTGTTGCAGAATGAATAATGACGGAAAATATGCTGTAAAAGAATCATCTATGGCAAAATTATTAGCCACCGAATTATCTGATAAAGTATCTTATCAATGTCTACAATTTTTTGGCGGATACGGCTATATGGAAGAATACAAGGCTGCGAGATTCTTCAGAGATAGTAGAATTGGAACAATAGGTGGTGGTTCCTCAGAAATCATGCGAGAAATTATCGCTAAGATGGTTATTGATGATGTATCCTACGAATCTGCTGGTCAAAATGAAGTAGCAACGCAGTCAACAGAAGTTAAAAATGGAATAACCACAACAGGTCTAAACGCTATTTTTGATGGTATCAAAAGTAAGGCAGAACAAGCGAAGCCTTTAGGAAAATCCTTGAAATTTGATTTTGGCGATGAGCAATTACATATAGATGGCAATGGAGAAGTCAATCAAGTTAGTACAGATAACAAGGATGCAGATTGTACTGTTGATATTTCTTTAGACGATTTCAATGCACTGATTCGAGGAAAACTTAATCCTATGACTGCTATGATGAGTGGTAAGTTGAAAGTTAAAGGAGATATGTCTGTAGCTATGAAACTGCAGACTTTATTTGGATAAAGATTTAATTGTTGGACGTGTCTCTTAAACACGTCCAACAATTAAATCTACATAGGCACAATCTTATAAATTTTCCCTGGATTCTCCACGCCAAAATAAATAAAACCATCCGCACATTGCTCAATACTTCGCATTCTGCCAATATCTGGGAATAGTTTTTCTTCTTTGATTAATTTATCATTTTCATCGAAAACATCTCTATGTAGATAATCGAATTTCAATGAACCAGATAAAATATTTCCTTTCCAAGCTGGATATTTATCACTCGTCACGATTTCCATTCCACAAGTAGCAATGGATGGCACCCAATAACGAATAGGCTGTTCCATACCTTCTTTTTGTGTGAGATCCGTAATCGTTGTTCCTACATAATTCATACCATAAGTAATCACTGGCCAACCATAATTTTTTCCTGCTTCCACTAAATTCACTTCATCGCCACCTCTAGGGCCATGTTCGTTATCGTAGATTTTATTCGTTGCTGGATTATAGCAAAGCCCTTGTGGATTCCTATGGCCATAGGAATAAATTTCTTTTTTGGCATTAGGTGTATTATAAAATGGATTATCGACTGGGGCAGTTCCATCATCATTCAAACGATGGATTTTACCTAGATGATTATCCAGTTTTTGAGGATAATCATCTCGTCGTCCTCGTTCGCCTACAGACACAAATAAATAGCTATCATTATCAAAAATCATTCGACAACCATAATGTCTATTGGTATTCACATAAGGTTCTGCTACGAAAATATCTTTGCCATTTTTAATGGTATTATTTTCTAATATTCCAGAAAAGATAGCTGTTGTTGCATAATCATCATCGCCAGATTTTGCTTTGGAATACGAAAGGTAGATTCTTTTATTATTATCAAAATCAGGGTGTAATATCACATCCATCAAACCACCTTGACCTTTAAATCTCACTGTTGGTAAGCCAGTTATTTCTTGTTCATCATTGCCTTTCTTACTAAATAGTTTCCCAACTTTATCTGTATAAAACAATGTACCATCATTACTCTGTGTAATCGCCCAAGGAGAATCCGCATTTTCTGCCACTAATTCCAATTTCAATCGCATTCCTTCCGAAACGAAAACTACATCATCATTCTCTCCTGTATTGAATTCTTCCGATTTCTTATCCTCTACCGCTGCCAAAATATAATCCACCAATTCATATACTTTGACATCAGAAAGTACTTCGCCATAAGCTGGCATCCCATCCTTTTCTGCTCCATTTTTTACTACATCGAACATCTCATTTC
>JBNMOV010000019.1:0-24179 GCA_051275765.1 Maribacter sp.
TTTCCTTAAGATTCGTATTAGAATCCGATAATTTTGTGAGTGGTGATGGCTTCTTTTTTGATGATTTCAATATCGTCGTAATCACTGATGGAGAAACCAGTATACATGAATTTACTGCCAATGATTTTTCTGTAGAAAACTATCCTAATCCTAGTAAAACTCATTTGAATATTAGCTTATCTTCTATTCCAGAAAATGGTAGAATTGTTTTTTATAATAATCTAGGACAAGTCTTATTGTCTAAGGACATTAATACTAACAAAATAGACATTAATACGAATACCTTTTCTAATGGTATTTATTTTTACAGTATTTATTCTAATGCTAAATTATTGGCTAGTAGGAAAATATCTGTTTTGAGATGATGAATATGTTATATTTACATAGAGCTTATTTTATAAGTAAGTTTTATGTAAATACAATATAAAACACATGTCAAACACTAATCAAAAAATTCCCCAAGTCTGGATATGGAAAAATCCAGCTAAATTCTTTAAGACCGTAAAAAATCCAGCACCAGTATTTAAACAAATCATGGAGGAGAATGATGGATTGGCGAAGATGATGCTAACTTCTCGCTATGCTCTCATGACAGATAGACCGGATCTCATTCGTTATATCCTTCAAAAGAACAACAAAAATTACATCAAAACATCTGTAGTTAAAGAGATTTTAGGAAAAAAGATCGGTAATAATTTACTGACTTCTGATGGTGAATATTGGCTCAAACAAAGGCGTGCCATTCAGCCTGGTTTCCATAGAAAAAGGCTACAAGGTATTTCAAATATAATGATTGATGAAATCAATCATTATATGGATAATGTATTGGATAAAAAAGCGGAAAAAGGAGAAGAAATAGATTTGGCGAAAGAGATGTTGCACCTTGCTTTTAAGGTCGTTTCTACCTCTTTATTTGGAACAAACATCAGTGATATCAGTCTCGATTTCATTGACGAAACGGTGAGCCATACGCAGCAGTTGGTCATAGATGAAATCAGGCGACCATTTATCAAGCCTTGGCTTTATCTAAATGGTACTTATCGCAAGAATAAGCAACTATTAGAGGCTTCTGATAAAATCATCCTAGATACGATAAAAGAACGAAAGGAGTCTGGCGAAAAACATGATGACCTCATCGATATGCTGCTAGAAACCAAATATGAAGATGGTTCTGGAATGACGGATAAGCAGTTGTTATCAGAAGCGATTATTCTTTATGTGGCTGGACATGAAACCTCTGCTGTATCTCTATCATGGACTTGGTATCTGCTCATGACTCATCCAGAAATAGAGCAGCAACTTTTGCAATCTGTCAAGGATAGCATAGGCGACGAAGATCCTAGTTTTGAAGGATTGAGGGATTTGGGCTATAGTTTACAAGTCATAGAAGAAAGTATGAGGCTTTATCCTCCAGCTTGGATAGTGGATCGAGAGCCGCTAGAAGACGATGAATTCGAGGGTGTCCACATTGAAAAAGGGATGGATGTTCTTTGCTTAATTTACAGCGTACATCGAAATAAAAAATATTGGGACGAACCAGAAAAATTCGATCCAGAACGATTCAATCCTGAAAATAAAAAGAAACAAATACCTTTTTCTTATATGCCATTTGGTGGTGGTCCTCGATTATGTATTGGTAATAATTTTGCATTAATGGAAATGCAATTCATAATCGCGATGATGGTCCGACGATACAAATTTGAATTAGTAGAAGGACAGGACATAGACATTAATCCGCTGATTACCTTGCGTCCTAAAAATGGATTGAAGGCTAGGATTACGAAGAGAACCTTGTAGTAACATGGGGTTTAAACCCCATGTTAGGGAATACTCTACACAAAATAATTAAAAAACAACCTCCAACATGAAGTTTTCAAGCCAATGTTACTTTAATTAAAAAATGCTTGCTAGAAATTCTAGCAAGCATTTTTTAATATTTTGTAAAAAAATATTACATTATTAATTAGTAATATATAAATCTACCCTTCTGTCATTATTATTCGTAACATTAGGCTTGCCATCTACAGGAACTTCCTCTCCATAAGGTAATATGAATACGTTTCCGTTTTTCATTCCTATACTTTGTAGGTATATTTTAACAGCATTAGCTCTTCTTACAGAAAGTGCCATATTATATTCTTGAGAACCCTCAGAACTTGCATTTCCAGATAAGAACATCGTGAATTTTCCCCCTTTACCAATCCTTGCATTAATCGCATCTAATTTGGATTTTTCTGTAATGTCCAAATCTGAAGAACCTTTAGCAAAGTAAATACTGCCCATTTTATCAAAATAAGCTGAACCACCATTCTCTTCTATATCAGCTAGTTTTATTTTGGTTGCAGATAATTCATTTTTCAATTTATTCAACTCTACATCCATCGTCTGATCCGTATTCTTTAAGATATCAATTTCAGCAGTATTTTTAGTAACTTGATTTTGTAATTCTGTCAATTTTTCTGCATTTATGATACCTTCTAGATCATCTACCCTTGCATTAATCGCAGCATCGTTTTCCTCTACATCAGTCTTCAAAATTGTCAATTCTCCTCCTACACTATCTGTTTTGGTTTCTAATCTAGCGATACGATCCAAAAGACTTTTTTCTCCTTTAGTTTGTCCGCCAAATCTATAACCTACTGTGAATTCATGTGAATTACCTAAATCACCTCTAGCTTGAGAACTCAAATGAGTTTCGTAAGTATAAGCGACATTGAAACGTTCCTTCACTCTTACAGCAACAGAAGCGTGCATTGCAGAAGCATTAGAAATGCTATTTACTGAACGATAACCTACTCCTAACCAAACCATATCATTATAGCCTAGTAATACATTACCATCTAACTGAACTGGCAATCCTTTGACCATTCTAGCCAACAATAATGGCTCTACAGAGAATTTACCTGCGATGTAAGCCTTATAACTGGCAGAAACCAAATAGTGTCTTTCCAAACTGAATGCCACATTTTCCAAATTGGCTGGTTCTCTGTATTCTAATTTATTATTTAATATTTGAGGAACAGAAAAACCAACATTCAATCCTTTGAAATGATAATTAATACCTGCTGAAAAATCAAAATTGATGGTATTTTCTGTTTCATTCAAAAGAGCATTGTCTATCTCCTCTTCTACATTACCTTTTAGATAATCGAATCTCTGATTCAATACACCTCCAGATAATCCTATAGAAAGTCTATGATCCTTTGTTTCACTAAAAGCGATATGATAAGCATAAGTAAACATGGCTCCATAGTTATTAATCAAATGAGTTTCATCTGAAAATAACATAGCACCTATACCTACATTCTCATTTTTCAATGGCATATCGAAAGAAACTATATTGGTCAAGGGAGCATCCGGCATTTCTACCCACTGTAAACGATTAGTCATATTCAAGTTACCAAAACCGCTATCTCCTGCCCTCGCAGGATTATAGAGATAAGGATTGAACATATATTGATCCAATACAGGGATTTGCTGGGCGTCTGCTACAAAACTGTAGGCGACGAATAAAATAATAGTTATATATTTGAATTGTTTCATTTTACAATTATTATGTGTTAAAGAATAGATAATGAAACCTCCATGATTAAAATAGTCATTAAATATGAAATGATTATTTTAATCATGGCAGTTCATAGAAATCAGGAACTATCGTTTTAATGTAACAGCTCCTTTGTAATCTGTACCGTCTCCGGCACTAATGACATACCAGTACGTACCATCTGGTAAATTATTACCTTCTAGTGTACCATCCCAATCATTGTTATAATTGGTTGTTTCCATTATCTGGACACCTCCTCTAGCATAAATCCTAAGTGTGTATCCTTCCTTTAAATTTTCTAAATAAGTAATTGTCCAAGTATCATTTACTCCATCTCCATTAGGTGTAAATAAATCTACTATCTCCAATTCTGTATTAGGTACTACAGTAACCGTTACGTCATCTGTACCAGAACAAGAATTTGCACCATAACCAGTAAGCGTATAGTTATAAACTCCTAGTGGTGCATTACTGAATATAGGATCTGCTGCACTTGGATTACTCAAATAATCACCTGGAGACCAGCTATAGCTCAATGCTCCTGTACCTAGAAGTTGAATAGATTCTCCTTGGAATATTTGTACATCTGCTCCTGCTGAAACAGCAGCTCCTTCATTTACACTAACCACTGTTTCCAATGTAGCAGAAGCACAATTTCCTAAATTAACGGTTAGGCTATATGTACCTCCATCACTTAATACAACATTATCCAATATATGATTTTGTGTTGTAGCTATAATAGTTCCACTAGGATCACTCCATTCGTAAGTAGCACCAAAGAACCCTGTAGCAGTCAATGAAATAGTTCCACCTACACAAGTTACCCCACTATTGCTAACCACTAAACCATCTGGTGTAGTATTTACTTCAACATAAGTAGACATTGGAGCAGATTCACATCCTGTATTCTGATCTGTAACTACTAATGTATACAATCCTTGATGATTTCCCTTAACAGCATTCGTAATAGTCAAATCTTCATCTGTACCTAAATTCCCACCATTAGGACCTGTCCATGCATAGTCCGCATTCGCTATCGTAGGTGCATCTATATCAATAGTTTCTCCTTCACAAAGAGGACTATTATTCGTTATTGCTCCTATAGAAGGATTATCTTCTACAGTAACTGTAATTGACGCAGGAACTAGGGATTCACAATTTCCATCACCTTCTGTTGCTGTATAAGTATATGTTCCAGCAGTAAGGCTTGTTCCTAAATTAGGAGAAACCAAAGCACCTGTAGCATCATAAAAACTAATGCTTCCTGCTCCTGAACCTGTAGCAGTTAATAATACAGGTTCTCCTTCACAAACTACAATATCTATAACGGTAGGTGTAGGATATGAATTTCCTCCAACGGTTACAACTAATGCAGTTGCTTCACTAGTACAATTCACATCAGAAGCTGATACATAGTAAACATAACTACCTTGTGTTAAAGATGTTCCTAAGTTTGGATCAGCAACTGGATTCGTTCCATCTGCATTTTCAGACCAACTTACTGGATTTGAAGCGACAGCTGATAAAATCACACTCTCTCCTTCGCATACATCAATGTTTGTTGTTATTGGTGCGTCAGGCTGTGCATTAATTACTACTGTAATAGTTGAAGACGGAGATTCGCAAGCACCTACAACTTCTGTAACCGTATAGTTATATACTCCAGAAGCGAGGGCAGTGCCTACTATTGGAGAAACTGAACTTCCTGCTAATGTATAATTTAATGTACCTACTCCTGAACCAGTAGCAGATAAAACTACGTTATCTCCTTCACAAGCGGTAATGTTAGCAGTAGCTGGAGCAGCAGATAAACCTGCATTAACTGTTACAACTAATGCAACTGACTCACTAGTACAATTTGCATTAGAAGCCGATGCATAATAAGTATAAGTACCTTGTGGCAATGACCCTAAGTTTGGATCAGCAACTGGATTTGTTCCATCTGCATTTTCAGACCAACTTATTGTATTGGAAGAAGCTGCAGATAAAGTTACATTTTCACCTTCACAAACAGTAATATTCGTCGTTATTGGTGCATCAGGCTGTGCATTAATCGTTACTGTAATAGTTGCTGACATAGATTCACAATCGCCTATACTTTCTGTAACATCATAATCATATACTCCTGGAGCAAGACCAGTCCCTATGATTGGAGAAACGGAACTTCCTGCTAAAGTATAATTTAATGTACCTACTCCTGAACCAGTAGCAGATAAAACTACATTATCTCCTTCACAAGCGGTAATATTAGTTGTGGTTGGAGTAGCTGGAATAGGATCTACTTGAACTGTAGTAGTCGATGGTTGAGGATCACATCCACTTCCTGTGGAAACGCTTACTTGATAAGTTCCAGAATAAGAAAGAAGTGCATTAAATATAGTATATGTAGGAGTTGCTGTTTGCACTGTTCCTCCTGTAACACCAGCTCCTATCCATGTATAAGTAGCACCTGCTACAGCACTTGTTGACAATTCGATAGTTTCGCCTTCACATACAGAACTATTACTAAATAGAGGAGCACCTTGAGGTGTAGAAAGTACTTCAACTATTGTTGTGCTACTCGCAGTACAACCATTAGTATCTTCTACTTCCAAAGTATATGTTCCTGAATTTAAACTAGCAGAAGTAGTCGAAAATGTAGGATTCTCTAAGTTAGAACTAAAGCCATTAGGACCTATCCATGTATAAGTATAATTAGTATTAGTAGGATCTAAACTGTTCAACATCAAATCATCTCCTAAACATACAGGAGAATTTGAAGATACTAATGGTGCTGATAGTGCTGCCTGAACAGTAACTACAACTTCATCTTTTTCACTTTCACATCCATTTACAAATTCAGATACATAAAAAGACGTAGTAGCTGTTAATGCTGTAGGAGAAGTAAATGACTGCCCAGAAGAATAAGGGGAAGTATCAGCAATATCCAAGTACCAATTAAATGTACCTACTCCTGCATTTATAGTTACTTCACTTCCTTCACATACGGTAAGGTCAGCTATACTTGTAGGAGCAGCTGGAGTTGCAGTTACATTAATAGCAACTGTAGTCAATGCACTTTCACAGCCATTCGTATCTGTATAAGCTACATAATAAATATTAGCTCCAACTGGTGGGTTCGTTACTGTATAAGATGAAGTAGCTGGTAGTACCACATCTTGTTGAACCAGTGTTCCATCATTAAGATACCATTTTATCAGTCCATCTGTTTCACCAATAGTGGCAGATAAAGTCGCAGCTTCTCCTTCACATACTGTAATGGAGCTTGATGATGGTTGAGAAGGTAATGGTAATACTTCCACATTTACAGGACTTAGTTCAGATAAACATCCAAAACTATTCGTTTCTGCTACATAATAAGTAGTACTAGAAAAAAGTATTGATGTCGTGTATGTTGTACTGGGTACAGTATTGAGTTGTGCTAATCCAGCAGCATCTGAATACCAAAACATATCACCACCTGCTCCTGATGCAGTCAATGTAGCAGTTTGACCTGCACATATTGTTTCATCAGATGTAAGAGGTGTAAGAGGTAATGAATTTACAGTTATCTCTACTTCTACAGGATCTGACTGACAGCCAGAAAATTGTTCTACTACCCAAAAAGTAAACAAACCTGGTGTATTAAATGGATCCGGTGTAAATGGACTTCCTATGAATACAGTATTTGTCAGTCCAGCATTTCCATACCATACTAAGGTTCCATTTAATCCGCTAGTAGAAATTGCATTCAATTGTATAGTTTCTCCTTGACACACTATATAATCTATGGCTGTTGGTGGAGGAACTACTAAATCTGTAGTAACTACAACTGGAATAATATTACTTTGGCAGCCTGTATTCACATCTATTTCAGCAACATAGAATGTCTGTGAAGGAGGAGCAACAGCTCCAGTAGTATATGAGTAATTTGTCGATACATCAATAGTTCCTGCTGGGTCAACAAACCATACTACTGCATTTCCAGGTACTGTAGGAGTAGCTGTAACTATTGCTAATCCATTAGGACAAGTACTCACGTTTGGTGCCATAGGTGCAGCTGGCGGTGCAGCTACTGTGGCATTTATTATTGTAGGATTTCCTTTACATCCCGCAACACCCACTTCTACTACATAAATAGAAATTGGAGCATTGGTTATTGTGATAGAAGATGAAGGGCTATCTGGGTGAGGCTGTGTTAAAGCAGCGTCATAGTACCATTCAAATTCATTATTAGTTGCAGATAATGGAGAAATAACAGCTACTTCTACTGAGCCACCATTACAAATAGCAGGATTGGCAGCATCCACTATTGGTGGGGAATATTGAGTAGCGGATGTATTCCATTGGAATCTAACATTTGTTACATAGCCGTTTTGTGCTTGAGCTAATGAAACTACGTGATTCTGTCCTTCAGCGTATAGTGAGAAATCAATTGAAAAGATTTCTGGACCGGCAGGATTATCATCTGGATTAATACCAAATACGGAGCCATCATCATATTCATTATCACTTCCTGAATCGTTTTCCCATGATTGGATTTGCAAATCAAAAATGTTTTCGCATATCCCTGTATAGGAATTAATAAAGGTATTTAATGTGATCGTGGAGTTCGCATCACAATTCGTACTTAAGCCTAATGCATTAGGATTAATGAGTACATCTGGACCAAAACTTGGACCACTTGAAAGTTTTTCATTGAATATCCATCTAGGTTCTGGTCTATCCCATAAAGGAATACCTGGCCATATCGTTCCACAACCAATTCCTGCAGCATCGGTACAGCATTGGAAATCGTGTTCTACGGATTCAATTGAAATAGTCAAATCAACAAACTGCTGAGCTTCTGTATTCGTGCTGATACAAAGCAGTATTGTTACTAAAAATAAGGTGAAAAAATGTTTTGCTTGATTCATATTTAATTAGGTTTAATCTAATATTAAGAAGATTATTCGCCAGTGCTATAAAAGTATACAATAGGCGTAGTATAACAATATGTATTATAGAAAATAATTAGGCTTGGTTAGTCTCATATTTAACTTTTTTTTAGTTGTTAATTATAGTAATATAATGCTTAGTGAAACGAATTCAATAACATGAGCCATTATGCTTGTTTTTTTTCCTTCTAAAAAACACAAAAAATAGTTCCGTAGCTACGGCTATGCAACGATTTTTTGAATTCTTTAGAAGAAAAAATCACTACCCATTCTAGCTCAATTTATTGAATACGTTTCACTTATTATCTACAAATATAATGATAAAATTGGCAAAACCATCTATTTAACTTTCATCTTTAAGTATGATTATTAGCCTAATATATGGCAATAAAGATTCATATATACATATAGTAAAATATCTTCTTACCTAAAGGACTGTATTGCAATCCCAAATTAATTATTTTTCTATTTAAAAAACACAAGTAATGAATCTCTAAAACAAAGATGTATAAAGATGTATAATTAAACTAATTGCATAAAATAAAATCAATAACACAGAAAATATTGTCGCCCATGGATTGATAGATTCTATAAATTCATCTACTTTTTGCTGATTTGCATTATTTTTTGGTTCTAAACGCTTGGTGCTGAACAGAAAAAAATAGATACCTGCTGCAAGGAAAATAATTTCATAAACAAAGCCTAGAATTTCCATATGTTGATAATTATTTATTGGTTTAAGTGATGAGGAATACATATATTGACATTTATTTAACAAAAAAGATATATCTATAAGACCTCGTGCATCAATTTTGCATCAAATGTCGTTATAGTAATAAATAATACCAACTTAAGTCCCAAGACAAATTAAACTATAGTTTAATTTGTCTTGGGACTTAAGAATAGAATAATAATTCAAGTTGGTACAAAACAGAATAATTGTGAAGTGGATTTATAAAATAAGTTTGTTTAGTTTAGCTTTTGTAGGGTTTTATAGTTGTGCTGATCCTCCAGATTATCCAAATGAGCCTGTATTGGAGTTTTTAACGATGAGTAAGAACTTTATGCAACAAGCTGCTATAGAAGGAGATTCTATGACGATCACTTTCAGCTTTACTGATGGCGATGGAAACTTGGGTTCTAATCTTACGACAGAGAGCATACTTGATGTTTTTCTTTATGATAAACGAGATGGATTTCTTGCTAATCAATATAGGATTCCATTTATTCCTCAACAAGGTGTAGGAAATGGAATATCAGGAGAAATAACAGTTATCGCTTATTCATCATGTTGTATTACTGAGGCATTTCCACCTTGTTTTGTTACACCTAGCGTTCCTACAGATACGCTTATCTATCAAATACAAATCATGGATAGAGATTCTAATTTTAGTAATATTATAGAGTCCGATCCTATTATTTTAGGCTGTAATTAAACAATCCAATCAATACCTTTTTTCAAGTGATTCAAGGTATATTCTTCTTGGCTTCCTTTTTCTGGATTATGGTTATAATCCCAATGTACTACAGATGGCAAACTCATCAGAATGGACTCTGTCCGTCCATCTGTATCTAGTCCGAATTTTGTTCCTTTATCCCATACCAAATTAAATTCTACGTATCTGCCTCGTCTGATCAGTTGCCATTTTTTCTGTTCTTCCGTATAGGTCTTATCCTTATTATCCTTAAATAATTTTAAATAAATAGGACAAAATGTATTGCCTATTCCCTTAACAAAATCAAAGCGATTTTCTCTAGTAAATTCATCATTGTCAGATAATCTATCAAAGAAAATACCACCTATACCTCTAGTTTCCTTTCTGTGTTTGACATAAAAGTAATCATCTGCCCATTGTTTGAATTTTGGATAATAATCTGAATCGTGCTTATCGCAACTATCTTTGAGCATCGCATGGAAGAAAGAAGCTTCTTCTGGAATAATATAATGAGGAGTCAGATCTATTCCTCCCCCAAACCACCAGGTGCCATTATCCATTTCAAAATAACGGACATTCATATGAATAATTGGAACTAAAGGATTCTTTGGATGTAATACGATAGATACTCCTGTAGCAAAGAATTTACCTTTTTCGATATTGAGTGCTTGTAATATTTTATCTGGTAATTCTCCTGTTACAGCAGAAAAATTCACACCACCCTTTTCTATATGATTTCCTCTAAGGATACGAGTACGACCTCCTCCACCTCCAGGTCTTTCCCAAAGGTCTTCATGGAATTTACCGCCATCTACTATTTCTAGTTGTTGGCAAATATCGTCTTGTAGTAAACGGAATTGATCTGCAATTTTTTCTTTAGTCAACATTGGCATTGTTATTCATACTTATTCAATTGCAAAAGTAAGTGTTCACTCTTTCACAAATGCTTATCGAATGAAAAAATGACAATTATCTTATAAAGTTGATAGGAAAAGAAACATTAAAAATATCTATGGACGCAGCACCAATACAAGTATTAGCATCTGTAACTGTTACAGTATATGTTCCAGCAATAGTAGTAGTAATAATCTGTGTAGTAGCTAATGTTGACCAATCATAATCTGCAAAACCTGTTCCAGCATCTAAATCAACAGAATTACTGCCACATAAAAAACCAACTTGTGTAATATTGGGTACAGGATCAGGATTAATATTAATTATCACTTCATTTGTATCAGTACATGAAGATGCATTTGTTACTGTAACTGTATAAGTGGTTGTAGAAGCAGGGGTAATTGTTGTATTAGCAGTCATATCACCTGTACTCCATTCATAACTCACCCCGCCAGATGCGGTAAGCGTAGTCGTCGTAGAACTACCGTCATCACAATAACCTACATCAGTTCCTGCGTCTGCAAAGAAAACTAGTGGTGCACAGTTGTTATTCAGGCTATTGATCCATGTGGCATTAGTTGTACTATTAGCTGATCCAGGGGTTTGTGCACCTAATGTACTTGTAGAAGAAGAAGCCCAATTTAACGAATTAGAAGGATCATCATCAGCGGAATTGATCATAGAAAATACTCGTCCAGTTGCATTGCCTGTGAAATAAATAATATTATTTGAAGTATTACTTCCCCAACTTATGGCATGTGCTGCTTGCGTTAAATCATTAGGATTAATAACTTGGTAGGTATCATTTCCATTTTGCATATTTACAGATACCCAGTTTGGAGTATCGTCCCAAGCCAAGCCAACATAAGAATTTGAACCATTGACAATTGGTGCACTCGTTTCCCTATCTAATAAATTACTATTACCAGGAATAATAATAACACAATCAGCATTAGAATCATTTGGGTCTGGTGCTGGAATGAGTGGGTTTACATCCGCATGGCTATACACGACAATCAAAGTGCCAGCACGAAGACAAGACCATGCATCAATATTGCTGAACCTTAAAGCACCATTTGCTATGCCGTTGCCACTGCCTGCAGCATACCAGCCATTATTATCATCAATGATCCATCCTCTGATATCCACGCATTCGTTAGGGCAGGAAGTGCTTCCTAAAACTAGGAATTCTACGTATTCTTGCGTACCTGTCCCTTGTGACACTTCATTAATAATTAATTGAGCACTAGCCATATTAGCCATAAAAACAAAAAATAATAGTAGTGTGTATCTCATCAGTTTGGGTTGAGAAGCTAAATAATACCATACAAAGATACATTTAGTCCTTCCATATTTATTGTTAAAGAACATAAATTGACTTTTTCTTAATACTTGGGAACTCATTTTATAATAATAACGTATATCATATGGTAGCCATTACCAATCATTATAAAGGCAATATATCATGCGTCTTTTTACTACATATCAACCTTCAAAGCTGCTTCGTGTGGCTTTCCTCTAAGGATAGGTAGAACAAGTTATTTACTTGTTCATTACTTTTATTGGTATTACATTCGACTACATAGATAGTTGAATGTACACTCTTCAATTTTACAATATAATAATGGCAAAATTAAAAATACATGGTAACGACCTGAAAAAAGCAGGCGTAACTTCCGGACCATTGGCAGGACTAGCTGTGGCTGTAGCCAAGAAGTACTATCAAATGGCCGATTATGATAGATTTTTAAGTGAATTAAGTTTAGTTTCCAAGAAACCAGAAGATTTTACAGAAAATGTAATTTGGACAACTTATGCGTCCAAATTAATGGCAGATCTTAAAGTAGAGGAAATTAATAGAGAAATCCCTCTAAATGAAAATCCTGCACTTTATAAAATATGGGGTGCGAGCAAAATAGAAGCTGGAGCGATCAATCAAATGGATATTGCAGTGCATTTACCTGTGACACATTCAGGGGCGTTGATGCCAGATGCACATCAGGGTTATGGCTTACCAATAGGCGGCGTGCTAGGCGTAGAAAATGCTGTAATTCCTTATGGCGTAGGAATGGATATTGGTTGCCGGATGTGCTTATCTATTTATCCACTTTCTGAAGGTTATCTGAAAGAGAAGAGCTATGATTTGAAAAAAATGGTTCAGGAGAATTCTCGATTTGGGAAGAATATTTTTGATAATCCTAATGATTCTGAGGTGTTACAAAGGAAGGAATTCAAGGAAATACCTATGATTAAGCGACTGAAAGACAAGGCATATAGACAAATGGGCTCTTCTGGTTCTGGTAATCATTTTGTAGAATTTGGGGTGACAGAAATCCTTGATTCTAGTAATGAAATGGGGCTTCCTTTAGGAAAATATATGGCTTTATTGACGCATTCTGGCTCTCGTGGTTTAGGTGCGAATATTGCACAACATTATACTCAAATAGCCATGCAAAAGACTCGTTTGCCTAAGCAGGCGAAGCATTTAGCTTGGTTGAGCTTGGATAGTCAAGAAGGAATGGAATATTGGTTGGCGATGAATCTTGCTGGCGATTATGCTTCTGCTTGTCATCATGATATTCATCATAGAATATCAGCAGCTTTAGGAGAACAGCCATTGGCTATGGTAGAGAATCATCATAACTTTGCGTGGAAGGAAAAGGCTGCAGATGGTACAGAACTCATCGTTCATAGAAAGGGGGCAACTCCTGCTGGAAAGGGTGTTTTAGGTATTATTCCAGGGTCTATGACTGAACCTGGCTTTATCGTGAGAGGTAAAGGCAATAAGTTATCCTTGAATTCTGCTGCTCATGGTGCAGGAAGGAAAATGAGTCGAACTAAAGCAAAGCGTTCTTTTACTAAAAAGGATTTGAGACAAGTTGTTTCCAAGGCAGGTGTAAGCCTGATTGGAGGTGGACTAGATGAAATCCCTGGTGCTTATAAGGATATTCATGAAGTAATGGGTTTTCAAAAGGATTTGGTAGATGTGCTGGGGACTTTTATGCCTAGGATAGTGCGAATGGATAAGGGCTAAGAATTCAAGAGGAATGATAAAATATCATTCCTCTTTCTTTTGTCCTATTTGCTAAATAGCTTAAAATTCGATTATCTTTGGGTACAATGCCAAGAATAGAATTGGATGATGCTTTGATAAATGAGGTAGAGATATGAAGACTAAATTAGAATTACTAGGAAGAACCTTACTTATTTTTTGTACGACTATTTTAGCAGGGACTTTTTTTAGTGCTATGTACATGGATGCTATTAATTATACAGGAAATAATAGTTTTACACTCTATTATTTCACAGGAATTATAGTCACAGCTATATATAGTATTCCTACCCTTTTTATTTTATTTATTGGTTCTTATCTAATTTATAAAAGATGTAAAAGTAGTCGTCAAAAATGGCAATACATTACACTTCTTTGGTTGCTAAATTGCTATGGTCCTGTTATTTTTTTTATTAATTGTTTAACGAGTAATATACCTGATGACGTTCAATTAACGTTCGCATCTATACCTTATGTTTTCACTTCCTTTATTTCTATTTTTTCTTTTACTTATTATTTTGATAAAAAGAAATTACCTATTTTTCAACAAGGAAAAGAGGTAATGGATGATGATATTTTAGATGCTCCGTTTGAGTAGTCATTAAAAAAATCAATACATCCACTCATCTAAATACTCCTTAAAGATTTTAGATAAATTCAAGGCATCAGAAATAGCTCGATGATGTATACCTTCAAATTCAAAACCATTTTTTTCTACAGCTTTTTTGAGTCCGTGAGGTTTACTGAGTTTTCTGATTTGTTGGTATTGGCCTTTTAAGTCAATATGTTCTTCTGCCCATTCTGGCTCGAGATCGTATAATATACAGTCTTGTATCAGCATTTTTCGATCGAATGCTCCCCAAGAGCATAGTAGATAATCTTCTCCATCTAAATGGCCAATCCAATCCTGGAATTCTTCAATAACTACATCAAAATTTTTCGCTCTATCTACATTGTATTGTTCTATCGTGGTGAGTTCTCTGCAATATGGCGATAATCTAGGATTCAAAATAGGCTTTACAAAACGATTATACTCGCCTGTTATTTCTCCAAAACCATTCATTCGAATAGCTCCAATTTCTATAATTTCACTGACTTTACCCATCGCACTTCCATTCCAACAGGTCGCCTCCAAATCGAATATGATAAAATTCATTCTAAGTAGATTTTACAATAAAAAATAGTCCTTGAGTTTGTTTTTAATTTGAACACTCTATTAGTAAACGAAAGAGATCCTTTTCAGTTTTGAAAAGGATCTCTTTTTTAATATTTTAAATGTAGTGATATTACCTCTACATCTTAATATCTATTTTATTTAGCTGCTGCGAAACGCTTATTTACCTCAGCCCAATTAATTACATTGAAAAACGCTCCAACATAATCAGGACGACGGTTTTGGTAATTCAAATAATATGCATGTTCCCAAACATCTAATCCTAAGATAGGTGTACCTTTTACCTCAGCAATATCCATTAATGGATTATCTTGGTTTGGAGATGAAGTAACTGCTAATTTGCCATCAGTCCCTACAACTAACCATGCCCAACCTGAACCAAAACGAGTCTTGGCTGCAGTAGAAAATACTTCCTTGAATGCATCGAATGAACCAAATGCCTCATCGATAGCTCCAGCTACATCGCCAGTAGGATTTCCTCCTCCTTTGGCTGACATTACTGACCAAAATAAACCGTGGTTATAATATCCTCCACCATTGTTTCTTACTCCTCCAGAGTGCTTAGAAACATTAGCTAGAATATCTTCTATACTTTTACCTTCTAAATCTGTTCCTGCGATTGCAGCGTTCAATTTAGTGGTATATCCATTATGGTGTTTTCCATGGTGGATTTCCATGGTACGAGCGTCTATATTTGGCTCTAACGCATCGTAAGCGTAAGGTAATGCTGGTAATTCAAATGCCATTGTATTGATATTTTATTTTACGAATTTGATTAACTAAATGTTGAGATTTCGAGATACTGAGATTTTAAGATTAATATTATTCTCCTTTCAAAGTCAAAACACATTTTTATAACAACAAAAAATGTATTTCTGTTCTGATTTATTGAACAAAATAATTTAAAAAAATGAACTATTTTCATCTTAAAATCTCAATATCTTAATATCTAGACATCTATAAGGCTGCAAAGGTAATGAAATTAAATTTTTTCGTACTCTTCTTTTTTCACCCAACCTACATCACTATTCAAAAGTCTTACCTTAGACCACTCTCCTATCCTATCCAATATTTCTACTTCTGTACCTTCGTAAATATTGAAATCGCCAGGAGCATCTACTGTAGGTCTTAGTTGTATCATGGAAACTGTAATGATTCCTCGCCTTGAATCCGATTCTAATTGAGCCTGTCCATATGCCCAAATAAAAGGAAATAAACTCCAAATAGTCAATATAATTCCAATTATAAAACCATACTTTTTCAGCGTTCGCTTAGAAGATAATAACCAGAATAATATGCCTGTTATTCCTAGCCATAATGATACAATACCTATCCATGCCCAAACTTGTGATGCGAACAAAGAACGAAGTTGTTTCCACCATTTGAGTAAGAAAAATGGCTTGATAAGAATCACTTCTCCTTGTATTTCATCTGTAGCAATGCTTAAATTGGTATTAATATATGTATCGTTAGGAGATTTCATTTTTGCCTTTTCCCAATACAAAATAGCTTTACCTAGGTTTTTGTTTTTGTAATGAGCATTCGCCAAATTATATAGTAAAGTTATATTGGTCGTGCCTTGCTCCTTATTCTTCAAAGCTACTTCGTATTTCTGTATTGCCAATGAATAATTCCCTTTGGAATAGGCATCATCCCCTTCTGTTAATGAATTGGCATTTACCATGATTTGACAACAAATCAGCAAAGAAAAAATCAACAAAAATGGTTTTTTAATCATTCTTTTTCTTCTTTTTAATTCCTTTAGGTTTATTTTTTGGTGGAATTGTTTTGGTTTCATTTCCTATTGCTTTTTCTGGAGGGACTTTATCTGTTGTTTCTTTTTCTACTTCTTCTTTTAGTTCTTCTGTTTCTTTTATTCTAGGAGTAGGTCTTTCGCCATTTGGCAATACAAAAAACGGGCTTTCCAAATCAGCTACAGACATCGGTCGTCGCTTAACTTCCCATTTGAAACCAGATAATCTCATTGCTGTATGATCCGCTGTTTCCATAGGATATAAATTCCCTTTTGGCTCTACCAAAAAACGAATGAATTCCAGTTCTCCTTCATTAAAATAAAGAAACATATCACTACAAGCAGTTTTATTAGGGCCTACATAACCTCCCCCATCATCTTGAACATAGAAAATAGATTCGCCATTGCCATTCACAGCCATTTTTTTGGGGTTTCCGTCTGTAAAATTAATCAAAATCTTTTTTCCTTTTATTTGATTGAAAAACACTTCATCTGGCGTATCTATAATGAGTGCTTTTCCTAATAAAAATATGGAATCAATCTCTTCATTTTTCATCATGGTCTTTATCGTATCCGCAGAAAACTGCGAAGAATCCGACCAAATAACTGGCGTATCATAAAAATTAAAAATAGAATCTGTCATATTATAATTCAAGGAATCACAAACGGCTTGAAAATCACTTTTGAACATCCGCACATCCTTATAAGCGAGTAATTGTTGGATCGTATCAATGCTATCGAGTACTATTTTTTCAGAAATTAATGTATCCGCAGAAAGGAATAAAGTGTCTCCATCCATTATGGTTGTCATTAAAGGTCTACCTAGTGCTTTGACGTATTCCGTTTCCTTATTGTAAAAAAGTTCATTGCTTTTTATGGATATATTATTTATCGTATCCTGCCAATGTACATTGCCTTTTGCATAGGCATCTTCTGTTTCATTGTTGAATTTTACAGTGTCTGCATTCAGGATTTGGGTGGAGTCAGCTACTAATACATTCCCTTGTAAAGTAGTTGTATTTGTTGCTTTATCATAAGCAGAATTATTGGCTTCTATATAACTACCTTTACCTTGTGAAATGGTTTTCCCTTCTGTGCTGTACGATTCGTTTTTACCATCATAAATAATGACATCCGCTGTGACTTCCTGTTCTTCATCTCTGAAATAGGCATTACCTTCCAAGCGAGTAATGTCATCTTTTTCATTATAAATCATCTTATCAGAACGAGCATTTTTATCTCCTTCTTTAAACTTGGCATTACCTGTCAATGTGATGACTTTGGTATCTCCATTATAACTCATCCTATCTGAAACAGCTATTTTTTTGCCACTGATGTATTGAGGATTTTTATTAAATTCTGCATTATTTCCGTAATAATCATAAAAACCAGATTCACAGTAAATCTTAGTAGAATCCTGTAAAATTAAGGTAGGTCCTATGAAGGTAGATTTTCGTTTATCTGTATCATATTCTAAGGAATCTGCTTTTAAGGTAAACTTGTCATTAATTACGACCACACTATCCCTAAAGAAAGCTAAATCAGTATTCGTATTATAAGTTCCATAGGTACTAGTAAGTTGCGAATCCCCATTTTTTAGCAATCCTCCAGTCTCATAGGTCGCAACTTTAGTTTCCATATTATAATCCAACCTATCTGTGAATATCTGCCTTGCAGTATCTTTCAATACGACATTTCCTATCATATAGGCATCTTTTGTTTCTCCAAAATACTTCAAGGTATCAGAAAACATTTCTATCGTATCGGATTGAATAATAGTCACTTTACCCCAGGCATGGACAGCATTTTGTGCATCATATAAGTAGGCGGAATCGCAGTAGAAATAAGCATCTTTTTGAAAGAATACCACATTACCTTTTAGAAATCTAATGGATTCTGTTTCTGTGGTAAAATTTTCTATTTCGTCTGCATATTTTAATATAATAATGTCAGACGTATCTTGTTGCTCTTCTGCGATCGTTTTATCGTTTGTTTTAGTTGGAGTGCTTTTTTGGGGTAATTTTTTATTCTTATTAAAAGGAGGACGAGTTTGGGCATCCAATTGGATGCCAACAATCATCATCAAAAGTAGACAGAATATAGATATTAATAACTTTTTTTGGTGCATATATTATTAACGAAATAAATAAGACTTATATGTTATCCAGTTAGTGTTTTTTAACTTAGATTAACTAATGTTAAGCGTGGACTTTGCCTCAGTTTGTAGAACTGACCATACCACAAAAATCTGATAAATGCTTTTCCTTCTCAGTCAACACATGATGAATAAAAAACATTTGCTGCCATTGTTTTAATCACAGGTTACACAAAGTACACTTTAGTAAGCATATTGATTCGTAGCAATACTAACATTTAGCATCTTAAAAAACTCTTTAACGCTTTCTTTTCTTTTTATCTTTCTTCTTATCCTCTGCCTTAGTCGTTTTAGATTTAGTAGGTTGGATTTTTGCTTTTACTTCTTTTTCTAGTAATGGTTCATTCTCTATCCTTGTCGGATCGAATAAACTGTTATTTTTAAAGTAAAAAACTATCGCAGCTATAAATCCTATAAGTAATAATAATGATGTAACCAAAGCAATCTTAGAACCTAAGTAGAAAGAACTAGGCTCGAATCTCATTTCTAATACTTGATTTTGCCCCGCAGGTAATCTCATGGCTCTAATCGCAAAATTTGCCTTGATGAATGGATCGATTTGTTCATCATTCAAATATACATTCCAACCTTTAGATGGCTTATAGAACATTTCTGAAAACATCGCTAATTGTTCTGTCTTCGCAGAATAAATATATTCCATTCTATCTGGATGATAGCCCGTCAATTTTATAGAGGCTGTAGAATCATAATTCATCTTGAAGCCAATCATATAATCCGCTTCCTTATTTTGTATCAATGCCTTATTCTTCGTATCCAATCCAGCCAAGCCTTCCAATTCTTCGTCTGCATTGGCAACCATTTGGTAATCCTTTACAAACCAAGCATTTCCACAAGCTTCTTGTACAGGAAATGGCATGAGTCTGCTTTCATCGCCTTGTGGAGATGAAATAATATATTTGGTATTTAGCATCCCCAATATATTCCTATGAGTAGTCGCATTATTGAGATACTTCATTTTCAATTCCTCAAAAATCATCAGTTTAGCAGCAAAATAACCACCTACACTTTTATGATAATAAGAAGCTCTTGCATCTCCAAATGGACCTTGTTGTCTATCGCTTAAATCCAATACTCTGTAATGTAAATCTGGATCTTGCTTGATTTGCTTATCTACTTCCAGTTCTGCTACTTCATTAGCAATTTCTGTCTTGTCCTTGAATTTATCATTACTTGCCACTCTTTTTGATACCATAAATACATCGAGTATAGCCAAGAATGATATTCCTACGATAGCGACTACTGCACGTAATTTATTATTCAAATAAGCCCAAATTAAGCCGCCTACTAATACGATAAAGAACAAGGAACGAAATGCATCAGAAGAACGCAATCCTTTTCTATCATCTATCAATGTATTAATAATGCTAGGATCTCCGCCAAACGTACGAGATAAACTTTGATCCCTAGCAGCATCTGTGAAAGTGCTTACACCAGTACTCATTAGCATTAATAATAAAATTCCTGCTACTATTCCCCCTGCGATATATAATGCTTGCTTTCTTTTTTTAATACTAATTTCCTTAGTGAACATCTTTTGAGCACCATAAAATGCTAGTCCTATTAATGTCAGTTGAGTCAAACCCATCGCCATAGACATGGCTCTAAATTTATTAAACATCGGAAAATAATCGAAGAGAATACCATTAAAAAAGAAGTTTTCCCCCATGGAAATCGTGAACATAAATAAGGTAGAAGCAGCCAACCACCACTTCTCTTTTCCTTCTGCCAATATTAAACCTACGATAAAGAGAAACCATGCAATCACACCAAAATAGATAGATACACCTGGTGTGAATTTGTTCCCTGTATACATGAAATTAGCAAGATACTTTTTCGTCTCTAAGTCTGCATCTGCTTGGCTTAGGTCATTTTGTTTTTTAAAAGACTCAGATAGTCGTCCACCATAATTTTTATAGATCTCTGTTTTTTCAATAGTGCTGTGTTCCTTTCCTCCACCATAATAATTAGGAGCAAACGAAGGCAATAATGCTTCCATAAATCCAAGACTGTAACCCATTCCATATTCCTTAGTTAGTCCATTTTTTCCTGCTTTGGCAGCTAGTTCTGATATTCCTCTTTGGCTATCGGGCGAGTATTCATTGGTGGTCCATGTTTTAGGTAGACTGGTCGAAAATGCTAATACAGAAAATGCCACTAAAATCCCTAGAGATTTCAAGGTAACCATCAAGTCTTCTTTCTCGTCGATGAAGGCATAAACAAGATTAATTAATACATAAATACCTACTAACAATCCTGTATAATAGGTAATTTGAAGATGACTAGCTAGTAATTGGAAGGAGAAAAATACGCCATATATAGCACCTCCTAGTAGCCATTTTTGTCTGAAAATGAGTATAGCTCCTGCTATTATTCCACCTAAATATGATAATGCTAATAGCTTAGTGGAGTGTCCAGCGATGTATAAATCCATATTATAATTACAGATTCCCATTGCCACAGCTCCTCCTATGGCAAGCCGCCAATCGACTTTGAGCACCATTAATAAGAGGTACATGCAGAACATTCCTATGAAAGCGACATTGTGTGGTGCTGTGATAGATTGAAAAAGCAAGGATACCCTATAAGGATAGATCATCATATTGCTTTCTGAAGGCAAATGTACCTGATATGTGGGCATACCTCCAAATGCAGCATTCGTCCAAAGAATAGTTTCTCCATTCTCTTTCTTGTACTTTTGGATCTCTCCCTGCATCCCTTTGGCTTGTACGTTATCGAACTGATTAACGGTTTTGCCCTCGAATACATAGGAGGAAAAGAATAGGCAGGATAGCCCAAACATCAGCACCATTGCAATAATATGTGGTATTATTTTTTTTGTAGTATCATTCATGGCGATAAGTCTTATTTTTGTCGAAACCAAAGGTAATAAATTATATGTACTCAACATAGAATAGTATGAATCCTAAGCTAAGCATAATCACTATTGTTTATAATGGTGCAGAATTGATAGATGGCACCATAAAAAGTGTATTAAAACAATCTTATGATAACATAGAATATGTCATTATAAATGGTGCATCTACAGATGATACTTTGAAACATATCAAGGCTTATGGAGATCAAATTGATGTATTGGTTTCTGAGCCAGACAAGGGGCTTTATGATGCGATGAATAAGGGTTTAGCAAAAGCGACGGGAGATTATGTCCTTTTTATGAATTGTGGGGATTGGTTGTATGATAAAAATACGATAGTTACTGTTTTTGATACTTCTAATGATGCAGATGTTTATTATGGCGAATGTATGTTTGTGGATGATGCTCGCAATGAATTGGGACTGAGAAGTAAATTGACTGTGCATTATTTACCTACTGATTTGCCTTGGAAAAGTATGAGTAAAGGAATGGTGGTCAGTCATCAATCATTTATCGCAAAACGAGCATTAGCTCCTCAATATATTGAAGATAATCTTTGTGCGGATATTGATTGGGTTATTGAGATATTAAAGAGATCGAAGGCTATTCAATATGTTCCTATTACGATTTCTAAATTTCTAATAGGTGGCGTTTCTACACAGCGACATAAGCAGTCTTTAAAAGACAGATATAGTGTGTTGTCTAAGCATTATGGATTTTTGCCTAATGTTTTGAATCATTGTTGGATTGTTTTGAGAGGAGTGGTTGCTATGGTTTTGAAGTGAATGAAAGTCACAGAATTCTAGTTAGAATTCTGTGACTTTTCAGTTCTGCGAGCTGATGTTAGCTACAAGCTAAGTATATAGTGAACTAGCTTATTATTTTAAGAATGATGTTATGTTTATGCATATAGTTTGAAGAAAGATTCCAGTCTTCATAATATGTATTAAATGCCCTATCCCATAAAGAAAATAAGGTTCCATGGTTTATTAGATTACCACGCCTGCAATGATGTAATTTATGAGCACGGTTATCCATAAAGATATATCTTAAAATTCCTATATTAAATGTATGATTTATATGATGTGTGAATTATAAATAAAGTACAAGACCATAAGTAAATAGAGTCTGCTCCAACGTCATTCCAAAGATAGATGCAACTATTACCACTCCCAAGCAATATTGAATTCCTATCTTCAGGAAGAACATTCATATTCTTTTTTATTGTGTCACCTTTGATACGTTGCATAGTCAACTCTACTTTAAAAGCTCTAATCAGTGGACTAATACCAATCCACTAGAGTCGCTATTAAGATATCAATCCATACTTTTTTCTGTTTGGATAAGCCTATGCTGAGCGAGGAGTTAATCTGACGAATAAAAAATTCGCTTGGAATATGAATGGCAAATTTACTTTACCCTTGCTTCAAGTCCTCGCATTGTTTTCACTGGTCCTTTGGCTACTGCCATATTTACGGCCCAAGCAGGTAGTGAACCACCAGGATCTAAAAACATCTCATAAGCAATACTCGTTCGACCATCACCCAAATCCTTAAACAACCACTTGGATTCAAATTCTTTGATACGAACAACATTTTTTTTCAAAGGTAAATTATGATCTTGAGCTATTGTAGAAAAGGAGCGGATGGTCCCTGCAGCAGCATCATACCATTCTTCATTCACTACTACCATATCTCGATCTGATATGGGATAAGGTAGATCGGAGTGATTGTAATATATGAATTTAGAATCGGATATTTTTCTGACGTACTTAGCCTCTTTACATTTATAAACCCATTCTGCATATTTATTTATATCGTTGAGTGCTTCGACTATTTCTTCCATAGGTGCGGCAATGATATAGGTTGCCTTTATTTCTTTAAATGAAGAATGGCTAGATATTCGCTTATAGACTTTCAAATCGCCTTGATCAACTACCAGTTTCCAATCATTGTCATTGATTGCTTCGATTTCTTGTGGAACGTGCCTTGTTAAAATGGATATGGAACAAAAGGAGAGAATGAGTATGATAGATTTCATGATAGTAACTTAGATTGAACTGTTTGGTAAACAAAAGCTTCATTGCTCTTTTATTAATTAAGCTAAATGACCATAATTAGTCAAAGAAATTAATTGGGACATAATACAAACTTCCATCAAGTTAATATTTTTTTGATGATTTTTAGCAAAAAATGGTGGCTAATGGATGATGCCTTCTTTGTTTCGGCCTACTGGACTAACTCATAAATTCCGATATGCCCAAGATTTGTACTTATCAGCTTCTGTGTCGTTCCAAAAATACTCATTACGCTACGGCGTAACTCCGTTTTTTGTGCCTAACAGAAACTAATAATTACGG
>JBNMOV010000020.1:0-23384 GCA_051275765.1 Maribacter sp.
AACCAATCACTAATTGCTGCTATTATCGCAAAAGGTACTACGATGGTTGTTGATAAGGTCTTAAACGTTTGACTGGCTAGTCGTTCTAATTTTTTGTACTCATTATTGAGAATGAGTTCGTTAGATTTCTGGAGGAATACAGGAGAAATTGAATTCACAAGAACACCTGTAGGTCCAATAACCAAGCGATATGAAAAGGCAAAAAGTCCAACTACATGCTGATCAAAATATACTGCTAATACAAATATGGGTAATTCATTGGAAAAGCGAGTAATGAAATTCCCTGGTAGTACGAGTGTAGGAAAACTCTTGTATTCCTTAGCTATGGACTTGATGCGTTCTTTATTGACCTCTGCCAATAAATCACTCACGCTGTTTCCTTTGAGATAGCCTAATACTTTGGTGAACAATTGTAAAAACTGACCTCCTATCAATAGCATCGAAGAACCTGTAAAAGCTAGGGCTGCTAATATTTTAGAACCACTACCTACTATTTGTGATCCTACCATCGCTACGGAATTCCGCTTAAATGCTTTTTCTCTTACATTCCAATTATAAAAGATAACTTCGAACGAGGATACCAACATGAAAACAGGAATAAGATATGCTAAACTCCTATTTTCTTCCTTAATATTGAATAGGTTAAAAATGCTTTCTCCTCCTAGAAAAAATACTAAAAAGCAAATGAGTACGCTAAAAAAAGTCAGATGAATACATAGCCTTAATAATGCTATGAATTTTTCCTTGGATTCTGGCAAAACCAAAGCGAAAGGATAACGCAGACTTCCTAACAATACCAAGAGCATAGATGTGGATAACACAAATTGCAATGCTCCGAAATGTTCTGGAGTATATAGTCTCCCTAAAACTGGCATTAATGCCAATCCTATAACCATGGACAGACTACCACCAGAAAGCGTTATTAGTATGTTTTTGATGAAGTTATTTTCTTTTAACTTCTTCAATTTATCTTTCAACATTAATCGTTGTAGCCTAAGTGTTTGTTCAATCTACCTGCCTTGGATTGGAATATATCCTGCATTTCCTTAGGCAATTTTTCTCGCCATACTTCTGATGGTGGGTTGATTTTCTTCGCATTGATACGAGCGGGATGTCCACCCATCATGTGGTTTTCGTTTTGGCTGAGATCTAATATTCCTGGACTGTAATCTACGCCTATCCATTGCATGATTTCCTTAACAGATGCTTCTTGTTCTGTGACCAATTTTTCGTATTGGACATTAATAATATCCTTTTTCTTAGCGAAAATTTTGAGTAGAGTCAAACAAAAAACGGTTTGGCGAACCCAACCATTTACGATATCATATGGATCTTTGATTTTCTTCTTTTTGAATACTCTTACTTCTCCACTTCCGTCGCCTACATTGAATTTTACTTCTTTCTTTTGGAAGGAATACATCACTGCTCGACCATCTCTAACTAAGAAAAGAATTTTTATATCAAATTTCTTTCTCAATAACTTATAACACAACATTGCTCTGAAAAGATTTTTACTAGAATCTACTAGAATATCTTTTCCGCTTTTTTCCATCAAAAGGCTATAGTATTCGCCCATATTCATAATGGAAGTCTTATACTTGGAAGGAAGGAAACCAAATATAAATACATTGAAAATATGGATAGTTTTCATCAACATCCTCAACATACTATTACCAATCGTTACTTTGGTTGTTGTCTGGAAAAGATTAGGATCTTTTCTTACATCTCCTCCTTTCCTAGTATTGAGTTCTGTATAGACTCCATCCCAAAAATTGCACTTGGTATATTCTTGACCACAGCCGCAGATATTACCTTCTTTATTGACTACTTCGTAATATCTATCTATTTCTCCTAGTGAAAACATATCGGGATGATTACCAATAACTTTATCCACTAGTGTAGAACCGGAGTGAGCATAACTTACTATGAATACTACTTTCTTCTTCATTACTTGTAACCTAAATATTTATTGAGCCATCCTCCTCTGCTATTGAATAAGTCCAATACCTCTTGAGGTAATTCCTTTTTCCAAGAATAGGATGGTGGATTGATGGTTTTGGCATTAACCCTAGAAGGATGCCCTCCCATCATATGATTGACATTGGATTTTAAATCCAACATTTTTTCTTTGTAATCTAAGCCTATCCATTCCACTATCTGTTTTAGCATACTGCTAGGGTGTAGTGTAACGTCTTCGTATTTGGCTTGGAATAAATCTTTCTTTTTTACGAATAACTTTAGCAATGTAAGACAGAATAGATTTTGCCTTACCCAACCATTTACGAGAACAGAATTAGAGAATTTTTTGATTTCAAATTGTTTCACTTCTCCTTTAGATTCATCCAAAACGAATGAGGATTTCTTTTTTTGAAATGACTGCATCACTGCTCTACCATCTCTAACTAAGAATAAAATTTTGACATCAAATTCTTTTCTCAATAACTTATAAGTCAATAAAGCCCTAAAGATATTCTTACTAGAATCCACTAATACATTCTTACCACTTTCTTCCATAAGTAAATGGTACATCTGCCCCATGTTTTTGACTGATGTTTCGTATTTTTTGTGCGTGCTTCCTAATACAAATGCCTTCATGACATACATCGTTTTTAAGAGCATTCTTTTAAGGCTGCTTTTTACATCGACTTCTGTCACTGTAGGAAAAGCCTTGGCATTTTTAACTACGTCATCATTGACATGAGCGTTTAGTTTTGGAAAAAAACTATTCCAAAAACTACAATCTGCATATTCATCGCCACAGCCACAGATATTATGTGGTTTATTGACGACTTCATTGTAGCGTTCTATTTCTCCTAAGGAAAACATATCAGGATGATTACCCATTATTTTATCCGTAAGGGTAGAACCCGAATGTGCAAAACTGATGACGAAAACTATCTTTTTTTTCATTACTGAATAAATAGATGATTAGATTTTAACATGCTAAGATATTGAGATGAAAATTTAATTTTTTATTGCAACTATTACAATTTATAATTCAATTTTCGCCAAAAAAACTTAGAACTTGTTTAAGTTATTATTAAAAATATTTCTTGAGCTTGAGCCAGTGCTTTTCCCAAATATGCCAACTGATAATTGCTAATACAAGGCTGATACTCGTTACACCAACAAAGGTAATGAGTAAATCAAAAAGCTGTGTACTAACATATCTAGGATAGAAAAAACCTCCCGTTTTCCCTTGTAACCATCGAAAAGCATTGACTACTGGCCAATGAAAAACGTATAAGGCATAACTATATTTTCCTAAGAGCAGCAATGGCTTTTTCTCAAAACCTTTTCTGAGTTGCTGTCCCATTTTCGTTTCTCCTAGAATTGTATTAAGTAGAATCATTAGGAAGAAAAACGAGAAAAGAAAGTAGCCGACGGTAGCTATAAAACCTTGGCTTATCTTAAAATTGCCAACAATAAATAAACTAACTACAAGAATTAGACTCAATGCTATTAATCCTTTGTCCAGATATTTAGCAATTGATTCTCTTAGTTCTTTATTTCTTACGATGACTGCTCCCATTGCTCCAAATACTAATCCATCCATACGAGTAAATGTAAGATGATATAGCATCCAGCCGTCCATCGTTCCACTAAAATATCCGTAGAACCTTACTGCAAGAATGGCTATTAATATACCTGTGCAAACTTTGAGAAAGTGCTTTTCTTTTATCAAAAAAACCATTAATGGCCAGAAGAGGTAGAACTGTTCTTCTACTGCCAAAGACCAAAATGGGCCTAAACCTGGCAACATATGAGCTCCTGTAGCTTGGAGATAATTTTGCATATATGTCCAAAGCCAAATTTGCCTATCTTGAAGGATTCCAATTTCGGCTGGAACGGGCTGTCCAGAGATATTAAGGACAAAGGGGATAATCAGTAATACAACAACTAATACCAAATAGTACAGTGGAAATATCCTTACTGTACGCCGTCCATAAAAATTATAGAAAAATCGTTTTTTGTGCTTTGTTTTTAGTAATATTCTCGTGATTAGAAAACCAGATAATACTAAAAATAAATCTACGCCACACCAAAGTCCGCTTCTTAATACTCCTAGGAATGAATCCAAGGCTCCACCTCCCTTAAATATCATAGTGTGATAAATAAGAATAAGTAAAATCGCCATTCCTCTAATACCATCTAATGCAGTAAATCGAGCATGAAGATCTTTTCCTTCTAAAAATTTGTGGTTTTCTGTATTTGCCATTTATACTTGAATACTGTTTTTTAAAACAGATAAATAACTGTATTATTCTTGATCGTTTTGGTTCATACCGCAATCATTCATTAATGACTGAGCTAGTATTTTTGAAAATACTTTTGTTCCATTTTCATTTAAATGGAATAAATCAAATGATCCTTCTTTGGTATAAAGTGTAGGATATTGAGTTGGATTGGAATAATCCAATACGCAATAGCCTTTACTTTCTAAATAGTTTTTTTGCTTTAATAAGCTTTCTAGATAACTGAGATTTTGCCTTGGAGGAATCATGAAAATAATTTCATTTGCCAATGGACTGATCGATTCCAAAACTGCATCCAATTCTGATTGCATTGATGTTTCTATGGATATAGAAAATTTAGAAGCATCGTATGTAAATTTAGTCTTGAGTTCCTTTTTTTCTGTATAATCCAGTAGTTGATTTCTTCTGCTTTGAAGATTATTAAAGAAATTTCCTGGAACATCTTTTTGTGCATTTAAGGAAATGAATCCTTTGACATCATTATAATCAATGCCCATACAATCGGGCTTTTCAGCTACTGAATGAATGCCTAAATGTTCTCTTATTCTTAATATGGATTTGAAGCCAATATATTTATGTAAATACAACATCGTGTAACCATAAGCATATTTGGCTTTTTCTACTGCTCCTAATTTTTCTGTACTGACATAATTGCCAACTAGATTCGCTGTGGATGGTTCTATCGCATTCATGAATGCAACAGATGTTGTATTTTCCCCTATCTGTGCGAAAGGCGTAATTTCTATAATGATCTTTTGAGTCTTATTCCCTTTTTGTTGAAGTGCTTCAGTAATGAAGTTTTTCAAACGAGGGAAAAACAAGCCTTGCACTCCTGCATTATAAGCATTCGTACCAGCTATTGCATTGATAATATTAGGATCTATATCTCTGAATGTTTTACTCGATCCAAAGAATAATGTATTATAATCAGATTTAGTTTGGAGTGCTTCTATTTTTTGGCTGACTGTGCATATTTCATTATTCAAATAAGCATCTTCATGAGCTGGTACTTGATACAAAAGAATGGACAACAGCGTAAAAATGACTAAAGCCAAGAAAGCATATCCTAATATTTCTTTGAGGAATCGTTTCATTAGAATTGGAAATATATGAATTCTTGATTTTCAATATTGAAATACATGACTATTGAGAAAGTCAAGAATAAATAGATGGCAATCCTTAATACCTTATTCACATTAGTAAATTTAATAGGATGTTCGTCTGTCCTATATATCCACTCTATGCCAAAGGCTAGGAAAAGATAGAAGATGACATCCAGTCCTACTGTGAAATTAGGATCAGAATTCCCTTGGAAAAACATGGCGATATAATCAAAGGCGTGTGTGATCGTATCTGCTCTAAAGAATATCCACGCTAGACAAGTCAATGCGAATGTAGTGATGATTCCCCTGAATTCCTTGAAGGAAGGAATCAATCCTCCATTAGCGGTATCGCCTAAATTATCTCTATTTTTTCCTAATAATAATAGTGGAATAAAATAGAGTGCATTCAAGAATCCCCAAACTACAAATGTCCAATTGGCTCCGTGCCAGAAACCACTGACTAGGAATATGATGAATGTATTCCTAAGTCCTACGTATTTTCCGCCTCGACTACCTCCTAAAGGAATGTATAAATAATCCCTGAACCATGTGGATAATGAAATGTGCCAACGTCGCCAAAATTCTGCCATATCCCTAGAAAAATAAGGATATTTGAAGTTGATCATCAATCTGAATCCGAATAATTTTGATGTACCAATCGCTATATCTGAATAACCAGAGAAATCTCCATATATCTGGAAGGCAAACATCATCGCTCCTACTGCCAATCCGCCTGGCCCTAAGGTTTCATAATTCTCAAAAGCATAATTGGCATAAACCGCACAGGCATCTGCTATCACTACTTTTTTGAATAGTCCCCAAAGGATTTGTTTGATACCGTCTTTTGCCAGTTCATAATCGAAGGTTCTTGCTTTCTCGAACTGCGGAATCAGATTGACTGCACGTTCAATAGGTCCCGCGACTAACTGAGGGAAAAAGCTGACATATGCACCAAAGGTTATGATGTCTTTCGTGGGTTTCAGCTTTCTTCTATAGACATCTATGGAATAACTAATCGTCTGAAAAGTATAGAAACTAATTCCGACAGGAAGGATGACTTTGAGTGTCGAAGGTTCTAGGGTAATTCCTATATTTTCGAATAATGCTACAAAATTATCTAGGAAAAAATTGTAGTACTTGAAAAAACCTAGGAAACCTATATTGACTAGAATACTGGCAGATAATAAGAGTTTTCTCTTTTTTTCGTCTGTCTGTTTTTCTAGATTAATCCCTACAAAATAATCCACTACCGTACTAATTGCCACTAAGGACAAGAAGCGATAATCCCAACAGCCATAAAAAAAATAGCTGACTAAAAGGATGAATAGATTCTGGAGACGAAGCCTCTTTTGTAATACAAACCAATATATTATAAAACAAAAAGTAAGGAACCCGAAAAAGACAAATGAATTAAATGACACTTATTTCAAAATTTGGTATTCGTAGATTATTATGAATAAGTCCGCTTTCACCAAAAGCGAAAAGCGGACTTACACCCTATTACTTCACTACTGTTTTGAAATACTCGTATGTTCTTCTCAAACCTTCCTTACGATCTATCTTTGGTTCCCAACCCAATAATTCCTTGGCTAAGGAAATGTCTGGTCTTCTTCTTTTAGGATCGTCTTTTGGTAATGGCTTGTAGCACAGCTTAGATGTGGTACCTTCTACTAATCTTAGAATTTCTTCTCCAAATTCATTCATCGTGATTTCAGAAGGGTTTCCTATATTTACAGGAAGGGCATAATCGCTTAATAGCAACCTATAAATTCCTTCTACCAAATCATCTACATAGCAGAATGCTCTAGTCTGGCTTCCATCTCCAAATACTGTCAAATCTTCTCCTCTGATCGCTTGAGAAAAGAAAGCTGGTAATACTCTACCATCATCCGTTCTCATACGAGGACCATAAGTATTGAATATTCTTATTATTCTAGTTTCCAAGCCATGATAGGTATGGTATGCCATCGTTATGGCTTCTTGGAATCTTTTCGCCTCATCATATACACCTCTTGGTCCTATTGGGTTTACATTACCCCAATAATCTTCTGTTTGTGGATGTACTAGTGGATCTCCATATACTTCTGAAGTGGAAGCAATCAGCATTCTAGCAGACTTAGCCTTAGCTAATCCTAATAAATTATGTGTACCTAATGATCCTACTTTCATAGTTTGGATAGGCATTTTTAAATAATCTATTGGACTGGCAGGAGACGCAAAGTGTAAAATATAGTCTAATTCTCCTGGAACATGGACGAATTTACTCACATCATGGTTGTAAAATTCGAATTCCTTCAAAGAAAATAAATGGGCAATATTGTCCAAGTTTCCTGTGATAAGATTATCCATTCCTATAACATTATAGCCTTCCTTTATGAATCTATCGCAAAGGTGTGAACCTAGAAATCCCGCAGCTCCTGTGATCAGAACTCTTCCAGATGATTTTTCCATTATTCTAAATGATGTTTGTTAAACAAGAGGTATTATCATAACCTCTGAGTGAAGTTTTAAACTGTAGTGACTTCTTTTAATAGAGGTGCATTCTTATCTTTTTCAGAAAGAATAGCTTCTTCTATATCAATGCCCCAATCTATATTGATAAAAGGATCACTAGGTGTGATTCCCTTTTCGTGTTCTTTATTGTAATATTCGTCGCATTTATAGCTAACGATGGTTTCGTCTTCTAATGCTATAAAACCGTGTGCGAAGCCTTTAGGTACGAATAGTTGTTTTTTGTTTTCTTCGCTTAGGATGGCTTTTACGTATTTCCCATAGGTCTTTGAGTCTTTTCTTACATCAACAGCGACATCCAATATTTTTCCTTTGATGACACGAACTAGTTTTGCTTGTGCGAAAGGTGCTAATTGATAATGTAATCCACGCAAGACTAATCTATCAGATTTAGACTCGTTATCTTGAACAAAATTAGGTACAAAACCTGCTTTTGCTTCAAAGATTTTATGATTGAAACATTCAAAAAAGTATCCTCTTTCATCCTTGAATACTCTAGGTTGAATCAACAATACTTCTGGAATATCTAATGGCGTAATTTCCATCTATTCTTCTAGTAAATTTAATAAGTATTTCCCATAACCACTCTTGATTAATGGTTCTGCTATTTTCTTCAAATCATCGTCACTCATATAGCCCATTCGCCATGCGATTTCCTCTATACAGCCAACTTTATATCCTTGTCTTTTTTCTATGACTCTCACAAATTCTGAGGCATCATTCAAGGATTCGAATGTTCCTGTATCTAACCAAGCTGTTCCTCTTCCCATCACACCTACATCTAATGTTCCTTCTTCTAGGTAGGTTCTGTTTACATCTGTGATTTCGTATTCTCCTCTAGGAGAAGGCTTTATATTTTTCGCTATTTCCACTACTCTATTATCATAAAAATAGAGTCCTGGTACTGCATAGTTGGATTTAGGTTTTTCTGGTTTTTCTTCTATGGATAGTGCCTTGAAATTATCATCAAACTCTACTACTCCATATCGTTCTGGATCTCTAACTAAGTAAGCAAAAACTCTTGCTCCTTCTGTTACTTTGGCACTATCTAACAATAAATTTTGTAATCCTGCACCATAGAATATATTATCTCCTAAAATCAATGCTACTCCGTCATCTCCTATAAATTCTTCTCCTATTACGAATGCTTGTGCTAGTCCGTTAGGAATTTCTTGTATGGCATATTCGAAATTACAACCCAAATCTGAACCATCTCCTAGCAATCTTCTGAATTGAGGACTATCTTCTGGTGTCGTAATGATCAGAATATCCTTTATTCCTGCCAACATGAGAATAGACAGCGGATAATAAATCATTGGTTTATCATAGATAGGCATCAATTGCTTAGAAATCGCCTTTGTAATTGGGTAAAGGCGAGTTCCAGATCCTCCTGCTAGTATTATTCCTTTCATCGTATGGGTGGTTTCTGTAAATTAAGAGAGATACAATGTATATATCAAAAAGCGTGACAATTTTGTGTGGAGTTCAAGGAGTAACCTCGAACTAGCTAAGAACAAGTGGTGTCAGCTTTACATATTTATCTTTCTGAATATTGGGATGTGTAGTATTCCTTGTAGGTTCCAGAGGTGATATTATCTAGCCATTCTTCGTTATTGAGATACCAATCTATGGTTTTGGATAATCCTTGTTCGAAGGTTACTGTTGGTGCCCAACCTAGATCTTTCATTAATTTTGATGCATCTATGGCGTATCTCATGTCGTGTCCTGCTCTGTCTTTTACATATGTAATAAGGGTTTCGGAATCGCCTGTTGGCCTACCGAGTTTCTCATCCATTTGTTGACAAAGAACTTTAATGAGATCTATATTTTTCCATTCGTTGTTTCCACCTATATTATAGGTTTCTCCGTTTGTTCCTTTATGGTAAATCATGTCTATCGCTGCTGCGTGATCGTCTACAAATAACCAATCTCTTACATTAACTCCTTCACCATAAACTGGAAGTGGCTTTTTATTGATAATATTATTAATAAAAAGAGGAATCAATTTTTCTGGAAACTGATATGAGCCATAGTTATTGGAACAATTGGAAATCTTTACTGGCAATCCGAATGTATGGTGCCATGCTCTAACCATGTGATCGGATCCTGCTTTGGAAGATGAATATGGACTGCGTGGATCATAAGGAGTATCTTCTACAAAAAACCCTTCTTGTCCTAGTGATCCATAGACTTCATCTGTAGATACGTGATAGAATAACTTATCGGTATAATCTTTTTTCCAATTTTCCTTAGCTACCTGTAATAATACTGCTGTACCTACGATATTCGTAGTGACAAATGCCAATGGATCTGTAATGGAACGATCTACATGAGATTCTGCTGCGAGATGGATTACTCCATCAAATTGATGCTTTTCAAATAAATCTCTTATGAATTCCAAGTCAGCGATATCGCCTTTTACAAATTCATAATTAGGTGCATCCTCAATATCTTTGATATTCTCTAGATTACCTGCATAGGTTAGTTTATCTAGATTGACAATTTGATAACTAGGATAGTTCCTAACGAATCTTTTGACTACGTGTGCACCGATAAATCCGGCTCCTCCTGTAATTAGGATCTTCATAAAGAGAGTATAAATAGTAAGCCCCGCCAATCAAGATTGGCGGGGCAAAGTTTTTTTAGATAATCATTCCAGCACCTACTGTTTCGTTGGTACCTTCGTCTACTAGAATCAAGCTACCTGTTATTCTGTTCTTCCTGTATGGGTCTGAGAATAATGGTTTGGTTGTACGCAAGGTTACTCTTGCGATGTCATTCATATTGACTGTCTTATTTTCCAAGTCTCTATGAAGTGTATTGATGTCCAATCTGTATTGAATGTCCTTGACTACACATCTTACTTCTTTAGTAGTATGCATCAATGTGTATTTTCCATTCGGCTGTAATGGTTTATCATGGAACCATGAAATCATCACTTCTATATCTTGACTTACATCTGGCTGATTGTTTTCGCGAACAATCATATCTCCTCTGCTAACATCAATATCATCTTCTAGCAATAATGTAACTGACATTGGAGCGTAAGCTTCTGTCAATTCACCATCCATGGTATCAATCTTTGAGATAGTAGATGTGAAACCAGAAGGAAGGACTGTTACCTTATCTCCTTTCTTAATCACTCCACCTGCTACTCTTCCTGAGTAACCTCTATAATCATGGAATTCGTCACTATAAGGACGGATAACATGCTGTACAGGGAAACGAACATCGATCAAGTTGTGATCACTACCGATGTGTACATTTTCTAAGTAATACATTAAAGTAGTACCTCCGTACCAATCCATATTTTTAGACTTGTCCACTACGTTATCTCCGTCTAATGCAGAAATTGGAATAAAGTGTACGTCTTTTACGTCTAACTTTGAAGACCATTTGGAAAATTCATCCTTGATTGCTTCGTATGCTTCTTCTTTGTAATCTACTAAATCCATTTTGTTCACACATACTACTACGTGTGGAATCTGTAGTAATGAAGCAATGATAGCATGACGACGTGTCTGCTCCATTACGCCATTTCTAGCATCAATTAATACTAATGCTACATTTGCAGTGGAAGCTCCTGTTACCATATTTCTGGTATACTGGATGTGTCCTGGAGTATCTGCAATAATAAATTTTCTCTTTGGAGTAGAGAAGTAACGGTATGCTACATCAATAGTAATACCTTGTTCTCTTTCTGATTTCAAACCATCTGTAAGAAGTGCTAGATTCACACCTACTTCTCCTCTCTTTTCACTCGTCTTCTTAATGGTTTCATATTGATCTTCAAATATAGATTTACTATCGTACAATAATCTACCGATCAGTGTACTTTTTCCATCATCTACGCTACCTGCTGTGGTAAAACGTAGCAATTCCATATTTTCGTATTCTTGCTGTGTCATTATAATAATATGTAAATGTGTAAAAGTGCATATGTGCGAAAAGTGCACATATACTTCTTTAGTAAAATGTGTGAATTGGATTAGTAATTAATAATTAATCCAATTCACAATTGAAAAGAGATCTAGAAATAACCTTTGACCTTACGATCTTCCATTGAGGTTTCTGAACGTTTGTCATCTGTACGTCCTCCTCTTTCTGTTACTCTAGTAGTAGATACTTCTGTGATTATTTTCTCAATAGTATCTGCTTCTGATTCGTACACTCCAGTACAAGTCATATCTCCAATGGTACGACAGCGAACCATTTTTTTCTCAATCTTTTCTCCTGGCTTCTTTTCAATGAAGTCCGTATTAGCGATATAAACGCCATCTCTATTCAATACTTCTCTTTCGTGTGCGTAGTATAGGTTAGGAAGTTTTACATTTTCCATAGCCAAATACATCCATACATCCATTTCTGTCCAGTTAGAGATAGGAAATATTCTGAAGTGTTCTCCAAAATGTTTCTTACCATTGAACAAATTCCAAAGCTCTGGTCTTTGGTTTTTAGGATCCCATTGTCCAAATTCATCTCTGTGTGAGAAGAATCTTTCTTTTGCTCTTGCCTTTTCTTCGTCTCTTCTTGCTCCACCTAAAGCAGCGTCGAATTTACCTTTCTCTAATTCATCTAGGAGAACTGCAGTTTGAAGTCCATTTCTACTTGCGTTTACTCCTTGCTCCTCTCTTACCATTCCATTGTCAATAGCATCCTGTACGGATCCTACGATCAATTTTGCTCCAATACCCTTTACCCACTCATCTCTGAACGCTATCGTTTCAGGGAAGTTATGTCCAGTATCCACATGTAATAATGGAAATGGTACTTTAGCAGGATAAAATGCTTTTGAAGCTAAATAAGACATTAAAATAGAATCCTTTCCGCCTGAGAACATCAGTACTGGATTCTCGAACTGTGCCGCCACTTCTCTCAAAATGAAGATGGATTCTGACTCTAGTTCCTTAAGATGATTTAATTGATAATTCATTTTCTATATCAGTTTATCTAATATTACCCGCAACGGGTGTATAATATCCAAAAAGAAGCATCAAAAGAAAGATGCTTTGAATTGAAGTATTGCTAAGAAGCTGTTTTAATTTAGCTTCTTAGAGCGTATTTTAGGAATTTAAATATATATTTAAATTCCTAAAATACGCTCTAAATTACCCTTTAATATGAGGTAAGATGTAATCAAATATTTTTTGGGCCGCCGCTTCTACTGTTGTTTCATTTGTCTTAATTTCGACAGCGGGATTTACTGGTGCCTCGTAAGGAGAATCTATTCCTGTAAAGCCTTTAATTTCTCCAGCTCTAGCTTTTTTATATAATCCTTTAACATCTCTTGCTTCGCAAACTTCTAAAGGAGCATTGATATATACTTCTATGAAGTCCTCTTCGCCTACGATATCCTTGGCAAACTGTCGGATTTCTAATGTAGGACTGATGAAGGAATTCAATGTAATTATGCCAGAATGAAGGTATAGTTTAGCTACTTCTGCTATTCTTCTTACATTCTCTGTTCTGTCTTCGATGGAAAAGCCTAGATTATTGTTGATACCTATTCTAATATTATCTCCGTCTAGTACTTGCACCATGAATCCAGCATTATACATTTTACGTTCCAAAGCTTGAGCTATAGTACTTTTACCAGAACCAGACATCCCTGTAAGCCATAAAACTTTACTTGTCTGCCCTAGCATTTTTTCTCTATCACCCCTTGTCAGTAGTCTGTCAAAAATAGGGTGGATGTTATTCTCTGCCAATTTTCTGAATTTAGATTTTAGTTAAAATTAGAAGATTTCATTGATTTTATCACTCCTAAGGAGTGATAAAATCAATGAAATATATTAGGCTGTTATTTCATTTTTTATGATGTCCCTTCCTATACTTTCATAGTAGAATCCTTTTTCATTCATTCTATCTAAGTCGTATAAATTTCTCCCATCAAAGATAACTGGCTTCGTGAGTAATTCCTTCATTACTTTGAAGCTAGGTGTTCTGAATACAGACCATTCCGTAACGATTGCTAATGCATCTGCATCTATCAGTACTTCGTATTGATCTGTGGCGAATTGGATTTTGTCACCGTATATTTCCTTTACATTTGCCATAGCTTCAGGATCAAAAACCTTAACTTTTGCCCCTGCTTCCAGTAATCCATTTATAATATAAAGTGCTGGAGCTTCTCTAATATCATCTGTATTAGGTTTGAAAGCCAAACCCCACATTCCTATGGTAACTCCAGTTAAATCATCACCAAAGTGTCTTTTTATTTTGGTCACCAATACGCTTTTCTGCTTATTATTGACTCCCATTACTGATTTCAATATTTTGAAATCGTAATCATTATTTTCTGCTGTCATTGCCAAGGCTTGGACATCTTTAGGGAAACAACTTCCTCCATATCCTACTCCAGGGAATAGAAATCTTTTCCCGATTCTAGAATCGCTACCCATCCCGATTCTTACCTTATCCACATTTGCTCCAACCTTTTCGCAAAGGTTAGCAATTTCATTCATGAATGTAATTCTAGTAGCTAAATAAGAATTAGCAGCATATTTGGTCATCTCTGCAGATCTTTCATCCATGAAGATGATAGGATTTCCCTGCCTCACGAATGGATCGTATAGCTGCCTCATTATCTTTTCTGCCTTATCAGAGGATGTTCCTATTACTACTCTATCTGGTTTCAGGAAATCATCTACAGCTACTCCTTCTCTTAAAAATTCAGGATTAGAAACTACATCGAAGAGTTCTTCATCTAGATTAGCTGCTAATGCTGCATGCACTCTTTCTGATGTGCCTACAGGAACTGTACTTTTATCAATGATAACCTTATAATCTGTGATTATGCTGGAAAGATCTTTGGCTACACCTAATATGTAGGATAAATCTGCGGAACCATCTTCTCCTGGAGGTGTTGGCAATGCTAAAAAGATAACTTCTGCTCCTTCTATCGCTTCTGCTAGATTCGTGGTAAAGTGAAGTCTTCCTTGTTTTGTGTTTCTATCGAAGAGTAATTCGAGGCCTGGTTCGTATATAGGTACCTCACCATTCTTCATTCTTTCGACCTTCTTTTTATCAATGTCTACACATATAACATTGTTGCCTGTTTCTGCAAAACAAGTCCCTGTCACTAGTCCGACATATCCTGTTCCAACTACTGCTATTTTCATCAATTTTTAGATTTGGTATAAGGCTTCGCCCTAGATAAGTCACAACTTATCCATCCTTTTAAAGAAAAAATTGGCTGCTGATTCTTCTTAAGCTACTAATAAACAACAACTTAAGATGGTTTATATAATTTTCCTAAGTAAATTAGGATTAACTTCTATCATTAGTCTATAGCCAAGGTTATTCAGTTCTATTACGAACTTTTTCTTGTTATCCTTTTCTACTAACTGCCCTTTCATTCCTGTCAAATTCCCTCCTATTATCTCTACCTTATCTCCCTTTTTCATCTGCTCATCCATCAATTCTATATTGCTGAACTCTCCAGTTACTCTCCTCATTAAATCTATCTCCTCTGATGGAATGGAAATTAGGTTTTTTGAAAACCGCACAAAATTAAGCACATTTTCCGTATCTAAGACATTTATATACTCTGATTTTGTAATATTTACAAAAACATAACAATTTATGAGAGGAAGTTCTACGTTCCTCACCTTTCTATCCCACCTTCTTATTACGTTATTTATAGGCAAATAGGATTTTATGCCTTTTCTTTCTAAGAACTTATTGACAAGTTTTTCTCTCTTGTATCTTGTATAAATTGCAAACCACCTTGGAATGGTATCGTGCAAATGATTTTCATACTCAACTTGACTTGCCACTTTTGTTTTCTTTTCTTTATTCTATTAGACTAAAAAGTATGGGGTAAAGTAACTTTTTTGAAACACCCTGTAGAAAATAAATAATCACCTATTTACTTTACACCCATACTTCATTCATTCTTAATCCTTAGACCATAATAATAATGGCTCTGGATTATAATTACTAAAATTCAATTTATTTACTTCTTCTGAATTATAAATCAAATAACGGATCTTCCTATCTACAAGTTGTTCCGCTTTTTCAATCAAATTCAGCAAATAAATTTTATCTATGTTGCCTAGGAATATTAAATCTATGATTTCACTATCCAACCCCTTCGAAAACTCTCCTACTACAAAAACCTTTTCTATATCTCCCAACTTATTCACTACATTCTCTATAATACTATCCAATCCTACATATTTTAGTAGAATTTTATGAATATCACTGAACATAGGGTGTTGAATGTTAGCTTGAAAGTATTTTCGATTCCCTTTCATAAAGGAACTCAGCATACCTGCTTTTTCAAACCTATTCAACTCCACTCTAATAGCATTGGACGATTCTCCAAATTCGCTTTCCAGCCCTCTTAGATAAGATGTCATATTACTATTTAAAAAAAATTTCAATAGTAATTTAATCCTTGTTTTCGATGAAATTAGCGTCTCTATCATAATTGAGTAACAAAATTACTCAATATTGAGTTTATATCAAATATTTTAGCCGTTTTAACATTTAGAGAAGGAGTTTTTTGTTTATCTGAAAGCATATAAACAAAAAACTCCCAAGCTAACTTTTTAACCCGAGAGCTGAATCAAAAAACAGCAATAACCTGACAAGAAACAAAAAACAAGGAAAACTGAATAGCCTAATTGAAAATCTATTCTATGATTAAAGTAAAGACTAATTTCTAATAGGTTTTGAGAAAAATAAAATTGAGTACGAAGAGCACTCAATAACTTTTTTCCATTTTATAAGTAGCAAATTAAATTATAATCCTATAATTTAATTTGGATTACTACTCGTCATGAATAAAATTCATGACGCAAAATGGTATTTTTAATTTATTTAAGTCCTGTTATTCTTCTAGTTACTTTAAGTAAGCTATGAACTTCAGAGTTTTCTATTATAAATGGATCGAATTCATCACTATTATCTGAGATGAGTCTAAAATGAGTCCAGACTCCACGTCTATCATAACATTTTTGTACTCTTTTTACCCAAACACAGGAATTGGAAACAATTGCATATACTTCTTCTTCATCTAAATCACTTGCGATATCTACAGGAGAGCAAATAACCATATCTCCTGCATCGATAGTAGGTTTCATGCTATCTCCATTAATATAAAAAGCGACTAAATCTCCTTTGATACCTGGAATCCGGAAACGTTCATTTTGTTCCCACAGATCTACACCTACTGTATTACTCGCAAAAGCTTCTACATTTGTAAAGAGGATATTAGGCGAAAAATCTATACCTAGAGCCATACATAGTCTTTTTTCTGGAGAAGGCAAGATGGTTACATCAAATGGCTTCCCTATACCTTGAAACATATATACTTCACTAATCCCATACTTAGTGCATAAGAGTTTCACCTGATCATAAGTGATCTGGCGTTTGTCATTCAGGTATAAATTGATGATATGGCTTTTTGTACCTAGATTGGTAGCAAAAGCAGACTTACTTTTTTGGCGGTTGTTCTTCACTATCTCCTTTCGAGAAACTAGTTCTTCGTAGATGGATTTAAAGCGGCGATTCAACTCTTGGCGACTGACTTTTAATTGCATATCTTGTATCAATTTCTATACACAAGATACAACATTTTATATTATAAAACAAAATCTTTAAAACAAATTATTGTTTAAAAATAGCTTTTCCGACTAGTCGGAAAAGCTATTTTTAAACAATAATTATAAGGTACTAATTCTTCTTATAACCTTATAGATTCGTAGACCTTCATTCATATCTACTTCGAATGGATCGTATTCTAATTTATTTTCTGAGATAAGTTTGAGCTGAGTAATTCTACCTGCTCTATCTTTTATCAATTGAACATATTTTATCCAAACATCACCATCTACTTTGATAACACAAACTTCGTTATCTTTAATCTCGTTAAGGTAATCTACTTGCTCACAAATGACGATCTCCCCATCATTCAACAATGGCTCCATACTATCTCCTTCTACTTCGAGGGCATACAAGCCAGAACCTGCTACTCCAGGAATAGTAAAAGACGAGAGTTTTTCAGAAGATGACGATCCTGCATCTATACCAGAACCTGCTAAGGCACTTACGCTTGTAAAGATAATATTACCAGAATGCATCATTGGCATTGTAATATCAGAAGTCATATTTCTTGGCTGAGACTTACCAAATACTGGCTTCATCCCATGCAGTAGATATTCTTTATTGACACCATAATACTTTGCTAAAGGCTCTATATGCTTATAGTCCAATACTCTTTTATCATCCTTATTTAAGAATGCTCTTACGATATGACCATAACCTCTATTACCTAGAATTTTCTCAGCAAAGTCACCCATTCCTTTACCTCCCCTATCATTCTTTACTACTTTGCCTTGCTTCTCCAATTCAGCAAATATCTTGACGAATCGTTCATTTAAAATTATTCTGTCTCCTCCTATCATAACAGTTCTATTTAATTCATTAATAGGATATTCTATAACCACAAACATAAAACAAAAATGTTCAAAAATCAAGCTTTAAAACAAATAAATTAAATAAATTTGTTTTTTTTGTTTAAAAATGTTAGAAAAACAAATAATCTAAGGAGTAAAGAATATTATCTATAAAACAAATTAGACTGTTCTCCGCCTCCGTGAATAAAACGTCGAAGTTCTGCCGCTGTGTCAACTGGCTCTTCTTCCATTGGCAAATGCCCTACTCCTTCATAAAGAACCAATCTTGCTTTAGGAATTAGGTTGAGGAATTTATGGGCATTTTCTAATGGGATCCAATTATCTTCTTCGCCCCATATAATGAGTGTAGGGGTTCTTACTTCTTTTAATCGGTGTGTATTATCCCTGTATTGAGTTTTATTGACCATCGTCATGAAAGCCTCTGGATTGCCTTCTCTGGAGAATAATTCGTAATACCGATTAATTAATTCAGGGGATATTTTCTCTTGATCGACATAAACTTGCCTAAGGAACTGTTCTAAAATATTCTTTCTTATTACCATTCTTACGACTCTATTAGCAAAAGGAGTTTTTGCCATTTTAAATGGTAAAGGGATACTATCTTGGTCTAGGAAACCTGCTGCATCAATCAATATTAATTTCCTGACTCGATTAGGGTATTTAAGTGCGAATTCCCAAGTAATCCAACCACCTAAGGAACTTCCGCAAAGAATGCATCGATCTATTCGCAAAGTATCCAAGAGCAATCTTAATGTTTTGATCTGACTTTCCATGGAATAATTCCCGTCCATTTGTTCACCTGTCAATCCAAAGCCTAGTAAATCATATCTGATGACACGGAAATCATTTTTCAGATCTTCCGCCCAAGCATCATAGGTATGCAAAGAAGAAAATGCACCGTGCAGCATAACAATTGGATAGCCATTCCCTTCATCACGAAAATGAACCATAGCTCCATTAAGCACAGCAAACCTTGAATGTCCGTTGGTATATTTAATTAATATATCATCCACTACTTTTTACTTTTTGGAAAATTACAGAAAAAAGTGGTTTCAGCATGTATAGAAGGTAGGAAAATATAAACTATTCCCTAAATTTTAAATTGTAACAAGAAATCCTTAATTTCTTGATCAAAAGCTATCCCATCTGACTCTATGAAATTTACTTTTGCAGGCAACACATATATAGGGATATTGTGTTTTAGTATATAATCCTTATGACGCTCTAAGCGAGTAGCATCTTTTTCTGTCGTAATAATGATCTTATTATTCACATCCCACTCTTGATAAAGATGAAGTAACCTCGATACATCATAATTCGTATATGAATGATGATCTGCAAATTCTAATCTACGAACTCTATTCACTTCTGATTCTAAATAATCCGCCAAATAATCAGCATTTGCCAAAGCACATAAAAGAATGGCATTGGCATCCTTTTCAAGCGATACCCGTTCTTCTGAGAAGATTTTATACGGTTGTAAATTCTCGTATTCTGAAAAAAACATTTTTTGATTGGGAAGTGGTTTTATTTCCTTTATCAAATTTGTTTTTTCTTCTTCTGAAATATTGGGAGGGCATTTGGTTACTATAATAATATCTGCTCTTTGGTATGCGGATCTCCATTCTCTTAATCTACCTGATGGCAATAACCAATCTCTAGTAAATGGCAATCTATATTGAGTGAGCAATATATTCAAACCAGGCTTGACAGATCTGTGCTGAAAAGCATCATCTAATATAATGGTTTGTATGCTTGGCTTTTCTGTGATCATTTGAGGTATGGCAAACATCCTACTTTCTCCTACTACAACAGTTATATCTGGGAATTTGCGAAAAAACTGAAGTGGTTCATCCCCTATGGTTTCTACCGTATCTCCTGCGTTTGCCATGCGAAAGCCTTTTGTCTTTCTTTTATAACCTCTACTCAATGTGGCTACATGGATATAATCCTTGAGCAATCTCACTATATATTCCACATGAGGAGTTTTACCTGCTCCTCCCATTGATAAATTCCCTACGGAAATCACTGGCAAATCAAATTCTACTCCTTTCAATAGGTTTTTAGAATAAAAAAAGTCCCTTAGACTAATGCCTAAGCCGTAGATAAGTGTTAGAGGAGATAATAGTATTTTGATGAATAAATCTCTCAATTCAATGGATTTTTCTAAAATGTTAAGGATTTTAATTCCAATTGTTTATACATAACTGATAGTTGGCATATTTTTTATATTAAAGTTATTTAGAAACTAGTAGTTTTCAAATAACTTTAATATAAAAAATACTTAACCTTTTCATTTTCAATAACAAAATTCAGTCTTTGATCGTTTTATGGTAACTTTGTGGCGTTAGTCAAAAAAATGAATAGGCAAAATAGTCAAATTGATTGACGATGCACAATAACTGTCAGCAACTGTTTTAGTTTTCAAATTAAAAACGAATGAAAAAGATACTTTTTATTGTCTTGCTTCTTTCAGCTTCTATTACATCCCAAGCACAAATGGGATGGGAAGTAGGAGGCTGGGTAGGCGTATCCAACTATTTTGGGGATTTAAACACCAGTTTCAATGTAAAGAGCCCTGGTCCTGCTGGCGGAATCATTGCACGTTATAACTTTAACAATAGACTTTGCCTTAGGTTCGGAGCGAACTACGGAAATGTAGGTGCTGACGATGCTAATAGCAAAAACACCTTTGAAAATAGAAGAAATTTAAGTTTTAATAGCCATATCATAGAAGGTTTGGCTCAATTTGAATTTAATTTCCTGCCTTATGTTCATGGTAGTCGAGATAATTTCTTCACTCCTTACTTATTTAGTGGATTTTCTGTATTTCATTTCAGTCCTAGGACTAAATTTAATGGAGAATGGGTTGCATTACAGCCTTTAGGAACAGAAGGGCAATTCAAAAATGATGAGTATTCTTTGACTCAACTTTCTTTGGTATATGGTGTGGGAATGAAATGGGATTTGACTGCGGATTGGAGTATGAATTTTGAAATCAGTTCTAGGTTTTTGTTTACAGATTACTTGGATGATGTGAGTGATGTCTATCCAGAAATTGATGATTTAGAAGCATTAAGGGGCGAAACAGCAGTGATGCTTTCTGATCGTTCTATTCCAGACATAGAAGGAATACAAATAGGAGAGGCAGGTAGACAGCGTGGAGATTCTTCTAATAATGATTTCTTTTCTTATGTAGGAATTGGAGTGGTTTATTATTTTGGGAGTATTCGTTGTCCTAAGTGGTAATAAGCAGAGAGGACGTTCGCTTCGCTCACTTTCAGGAGAGAGGAAAGAGCAAAAAAGGAACATAAAAAAACAGCATCATTTCCGAAAGGAAATGATGCTGTTTTTTTATGTTCGCTAATTAGAAAATTAGAGAAGTGTGTTGAAATACGTTTCAAACTCTTCTAATGACATAACACCTACGTCACCTTCGCCTTGTTTTCTTACAGCGACTTTTCCTTGTTCAGCTTCTTTCTCTCCTACTACTAGCATCAAAGGTACTTTCTTCACTTCTGCATCTCTGATTTTTCTACCAATTTTTTCATTCCTGTCATCGATGAATCCACGAATATCTTTTGCTGCTAATTGGTTGAGCAAATCTTTAGCGTAATCATTGAATTTTTCGCTGATAGGAAGAATAGCAAATTGCTCTGGCTGTAACCAAAGAGGGAATTTACCTCCACAATGCTCTGTCAATACACCAATGAATCTTTCCATTGAACCAAATGGAGCTCTGTGAATCATCACTGGTCTATGTGGTGCATTATCTTTACCTATATATTCTAATTCGAATCTTTCTGGCAAGTTATAATCCACTTGTATAGTTCCTAATTGCCAAGAACGTCCTAATGCATCCTTGATCATAAAGTCTAACTTAGGACCATAGAATGCTGCTTCACCAAATGCTGTTGTTGTTACCAGATCAACTTCTTTAGTCGCTTCTATGATAGCACTTTCTGCTTTCTCCCAAATTTCATCAGAACCAATATACTTTTCCTTATTATTTGGATCACGAAGAGAAATCTGAGCCGTATAATCATTGAAACCTAGTTTTTCTAAAACGTGTATTGTCAAATCCAATACATCTAGAAATTCTTCTTTCAACTGATCTGGCATACAAAATATGTGAGCATCATCCTGTGTAAATCCACGCACTCTTGTGAGTCCGTGCAATTCTCCAGTTTGCTCATATCTATATACTGTTCCAAATTCTGCGATTCTTATTGGCAATTCCTTATAAGACCTTGGCTTATAACCAAATACTTCACAGTGGTGTGGACAGTTCATTGGTTTCAATAAGAATAATTCTCCTTCTCTTGGCGTGTGGATAGGTTGAAAACTATCTTCTCCATACTTTTCCCAGTGACCAGATGTTTCGTAGAGTTCTTTTTTACCAATGTGCGGCGTAATAACGGGTTGGTAACCACGTTTAACTTGTTCCTTTTTCAAGAAATCTTCTAGTCTAGAACGCAATGCTGCTCCCTTTGGTAACCAAATAGGTAAACCTGCACCTACTCTTTCAGAAAACATGAATAATTCTAATTCCTTTCCTAGTTTCCTATGATCTCTCTTTTTGGCTTCTTCCAATAAAACGAGATACTCTTTGAGTGCTTTTGCCTTTGGAAAAGAAACACCATAGACACGAGTTAATTGCTTGTTTTTCTCATCGCCTCTCCAATACGCACCAGCCACTTTCATCATCTTAACTGCCTTGATGATTCCTGTATTTGGAATGTGTGGCCCTTTACATAAATCTGTAAATCCGCCTTGCTCATAGAAAGTGATGTCTCCATCTGTTAATCCTTCTAGCAATTCTAATTTGTACTCATCGCCTTTTTCTTCAAAAAAAGCGATGGCATCTACCTTAGAAATATCCTTTCTGATATAGGCATTTTTCTGACGAGCCAATTCAAGCATTTTCTGCTCGATTTTTGGAAATTCGTCAGAGGAAAGTGACCTTTCTCCTAAATCTATATCGTAGTAGAAACCATTTTCTATAGATGGACCAATTCCTAATTTCACACCAGGATATAAAGCTTCCAATGCTTCTGCCATCAAGTGGGCTGTTGAATGCCAAAATGTGG
>JBNMOV010000021.1:0-22388 GCA_051275765.1 Maribacter sp.
TACTTCCACATGGTACACACAAAACAGTGCTGATGGGAATAATTATGTTTATATCAATGACCTTACACCAAATGCGACTTACCAATACAGGGTAAGAAGTAATTGTGAAGCTAATGATTGGTCTGCATATTCAGGATCATATTTCCATGATTTATCAGGAGGAGGAGCTAGAATGGCAGCAGGTGAATCGATTACAAATGCTAGAATTTATCCTAACCCTGTTAACGATATTCTGAATGTAGCATTTGAAATGGAGATGGATAAAAATATCAACATCACCATATCAGACCAGCTAGGAAAAATAGTCCATAACAGCAATGCATCCTATCAAAAAGGCATTCAAAGAGAAAGTATAGATCTCGGCTCTTTTGCTAATGGATATTACTTCATTACTATCCAAGGTGATGATATAATGGAGACGTTTAAGTTTGTGAAGATAAAATAGTCATTTAATTATCAAAGGCTATCTATCCATAACATGGGATTTCCAACCCCATGTTATGGATTTTTTGTTTTAAATTCCTACCGACTAACAATCCCCAATCTCTTCTTCAAATGAGCAGCATAAACTCTACCTACAGGAATTCTAGTTTTTGGTAAATTCTTGATATACAATAAATAACTGCCTCCTGCATAATATTTAATGGAAGCTACTTTTTTTAGATTGATAGCATAATTTCTATGGATTTGTAAAAAGTAATCTGGAAGTTTTTGTAGGATATTTTTTAATGTCGAACGAGTTTCGTAGGTCTTATCTTTGGTTGCTAAATAGACTATTTTTTTACTAATCCATAGATAATTAATCGTATCTACTTCGATGATCATATGTCTTCCTTTATTCAATACAGAAATCACTTTCAAGGTATGATCTAGCACAGCTAATTGAGGTAAATCCAGCAACCATGATTTCGATTCTTCCAAATCTTCAAAAACTTGGATATCGAAATCATTAATAATTTCAATAAAGCGATATAGTGATTGTTTACTCGATGTATCATTAGGAGAGATATAAGCTATTCTTATTTCATCTTTCCATTCTCTAATAATAGGCAAAAACTCATCTTCTAACCACTTCAGTGCATAAGACCAAGTACCTCTCATTTCTGTTTGGTCTATGATGATATTCGTACACTCTTTTAGATGTGCTAATCCTAAAATTTCCATCGTGTATTCTTGGATTATTTTTGAAGAAAAATAACCTGTTACTTTGATATAAATAAAATGAGCATCATCATAAATGACCGTACAATAATCTGCTTCAAATAAAATTTCTTTTGCCATTTCTAAAATATTGTAAATCCCTAACAAACTCTAAACTCTATTACGTAGCGTTCGAGCACTTTAAGATAGTTATAAAGATAACATCATTTTAATACTAATGAAATAACAATACTTTTAGTAATGAAGTTATTTAAAATCTAAATACTCAATCATCATGACACATAACGCTGAAAAGATCATACCTAAAGTCCCAAGACTAAAAGTCTTATCAAATCTCTTAAGCCTATTAAAAAATCCTATTGATGTTTTTAGCCAATATTTCAATAAATATGGAGATACATTTAAAATATCACAATCGGAAGTAGATATCATTTTCACTCAACGTACTGAAGTTGTAGAATACGTTTTACAAAAAAATAATCGTAATTATTGGAAGCCTAAAAGAGCGAAAAAACTATTAGGCGAATATTTAGGAAACGGCTTATTGCTGAGTGATGGCGATTATTGGTTACAACAACGTAGATTAATCCAACCAGGGTTTAAGAAGAGTAATTTAGCTCAGTTCGTCAAACTAATGCAAACAGAGGTGGATAATTATGATAGTAAATTCGAAAAACTTGCTAAAAGCAATGAAGTTTTTGATATTACTCACGATATGATGGGAGTTACTTTTAGAATTATAGCTAGTTGTATTTCTACTGTAACTTATGATGAGAAAGCACTGGCTCGCATCGAACATATTGAAGTTGAAATCTTGAAATATATTGCTAAAACGGGGCGATTACCTTTCCTTAAATCTTGGTTTCGTTTTACTGGAGAAGATGACAGAATTAAAAAATTATCAAATGAAGGCAATGATTTACTTTACAAAGTCATTGATGAGAGAATAGCTTCTCGCGAAGAACATGATGATATTTTGGATATGCTTTTAAATATCCGATATGAGGATACGAATAAAGGAATGACTCGAAAGCAACTTTTGGATGAGCTACTCATACTCATCGTTGCAGGTCATGAAACTACTGCCAATGCCTTGAGTTGGACCTTGTATTTACTCGCAGAGCATCCTGAGGTAGAAGCTCAGATTTTACAAGAAATCAAAGAAGTGCTAGGCAATGAAAAACCATCTTTGGAGAATTTGCCAAAATTGGAATATACCAAGATGGTACTCCAAGAAAGTATGCGACTTCATCCTCCAGCATGGATTACTGACAGAGTGGCTTTGGAAGATGATGAAATTGATGGTATTGAGATTCCTAAAAACTCTATTGTTACACTATTTATTTATGGCATTCATCGAAATCCAAAATATTGGGATAATCCAGATAAATTTATTCCGACTCGTTTTAGTAAAGCGAATATGAAAGGGCGAAAGAAGTTTACTTATTTGCCTTTTGGTGGTGGTCCTCGTCTTTGTATTGGAAATAATTTTGCGATGATGGAAATGCAATTAACGCTTGTTCATTTATTGAGAAAATATAAATGGACGCTCGTAAAAGATCAAAAAATAGTCTATCAACCACTCATTACATTACGTCCGAGATATGGTATTAAAATGCAAATAACGGAACGAAATATTTCCTCTATAACTGAAAGTCAAACAACAGTAAAAGGAGAAGAAAAAGAATCAAAATGTCCTTTTCATTAGATCGTTTAATCCCTCCTAAGCTCCCCAAAGTGGAAGAAATATTGCCGTATAATTTCTTCCACTTTGGGGAGCTTAGGAGACATTTTTATTAGAAATAAACATCAATCTAATAGATTTATTAATACTACTTTAATGAAGAATTTTAAAAATAAAAATGTTGTTATAACTGGTGCAGGTTCTGGTATTGGGCGAGCATTGGCACTTGAATTTTCTGAATTAGGATCGAATTTGATATTAAATGATTTTAATACTATTTCGCTTCAAGAAACAGAACAATTAGTCAAAGCTAATGGAGTGAATGTATATACAGAAAGTTTTGATGTAGGAGATGCGAGTCGAATGTTTGAATTTGCGAATAATGCTGTCAAAAATTTAGGACAACCAGATATTATTATCAATAATGCAGGAGTAGCATTGAATGCTGGCACACTGAATGATACTGAACTTAAGGATTTTGAGTGGTTATTTAATATCAATTTTTGGGGAGTGGTCAATGGAACGAAGGCTTTTCTTCCTTTATTATCGAAAAGACCAGAAGCAGCTATCGTCAATATATCTAGTGTATTTGGATTGATGGGTTCTTTGCATTCTACAGCATATTGTGCATCCAAATTTGCTGTAAGAGGTTTTACAGAAACTTTGTTATTAGAATTAATGGATACGAATATTCAAGTACATACTGTGCATCCTGGAGGTATCAAAACAAATATTGCAAGAGCTGCCTTGGAAAGAAATCCAGAAAAAAGCGATGGAACAGAACTTGAGTTCGAAAAGAAATTTTTGAAGCACAGTCCTCAAAAAGCTGCACAAATTATCATCAAAGGTATCAGACGAAATAAAGTGAGAATATTGATAGGAAGCGAAGCTTATGCTATTGAAATATTCAGTAGGTTACTTCCTATTCGTTTCATGAAATTGGTGAATAAATATTTTATTTAATTATTTATTTATTTAGGTAGCGTAAAATAAAAAGTCGCTCCCTCTCCTACTTTGGATTCTAACCATATTTTACCATTATGTTGTTCTATTATTTTTTTACTAATAGCTAAGCCTATACCTGTTCCTTCGTAGCCTTTATTTTTATGGAGGCGATTAAATAATTTAAATATTATTTCATGATATTCATCACCTATTCCTATGCCATTATCCGAAACAGAAAATAAATAATTATCATTTTCGATTTCGCAGGCAATTTTAATAATACTTTGTTTATTATCTTTTTTAAATTTAATAGCATTTGAAATTAAATTCTGAAAAACCTGTTTCATCATTAATCCATTAGCATAAATATTTTTAGGAAGTTCCTGTATTTCTATAATAGACTCACTACTTTCAATAGAAAAATGAAGACTCGCCAATACAATAGTCAGTAATTTATTAAAATCTGTAATGACTAATTCTTCTTCGTCTAGATTCAATATGGAATATTTCAATAAATCCTCAACCAATTCGTTCATATGGTTTCCTGAATTTTTAATAAATTCAAATAATTCCAAATCAGAAGGGCTGGCATAATCTTTCATTCTTTTTGATAAAATTTGCGAAAAACCAACTATGGATCGAATAGGTTCTTTCAGATCATGTGCTACTATATAAGCATACTCTTTCAGCTCTTTATTTTTAATTTTTAATCTCTGAGTACGTGTATTTATCTTATTTTCTAGTGATTTATTTATTTTTTCTAATTCTTTTTTTTGCTTTAATTCTAAGTTTTTAAACTCTAATTCTTTTTGTTGTAATTTATTTTTTATTTGAAGTATATCTACAGAATCAGCTTTTTCTTTTCTCAGTAATTTTTCATTGTATTCCATCAATTTATCCATATACATGACAGCCTTTTCAAAGTCGCCCTTATATCTATAATAATTAGAATATGCCTGCAAAACTACACGATTCAATATTAAATTATCTTTTTCTAAAATATCTGCTGCCTGTTTTAATTTAGCTTCCATCCAAGATTCATCCAATAATGGTGAAAATGGAATTTTAGACTCATCCTTTTTTAATAAAACCGTGGTTATCCCTAATAAGGTATGTGAAAGGGCATTATAATGTTGGGTATCTTCTACCAGTTCCATTACTTCCAAATATATCTCATAGGAAACTATCAGATCTACTACTTCTGGAATCGAAAAAACATCAGCCAAATTAATCAGCGTAACTAATCGCTGTATTTTATGATCTCCCTCTATTTCATCTATAATTTGGAGAGCTTTTTGAAATTCTTGTATAGATTGTTGGTATTTTTTCTGGTTAACACTCAGATTACCCTTTTTAATTAAAAAAGTGACTTCTTCTCTCATCAAGCCCACTTCCTTATTCAATTCTATCGATTTTTCAAGCCAGTCTGAAGCCTCATCCATATTATCTACTAGAAAATGAACAGTAAACATATATGAACTCAATTTAACTTCCAGTATCGAATATTTTTTTAAAGTAGCATATTCATAACATGCTAAAAATAATTTTAGTGATTCAGAATATTCAGAATTTCGAAGATGTGTAAGCCCATAATACATTTTGGCTTCAGTACATAATTCATCTTCGCCCTGTTTTTCAAAGTCAGTTATTACACCTTTTAATATTTTTCGGGCCTCTTGTACTTGATTTCGAGAGCAAAGTAGAAATGCCTTATTCATTTTAAGAGGTGTGGCGTTCATCTCGGAAATACCATCTATTTCTAAGCCCTTGACAAAACATTCTAATGCTTGATCCCTGTTATCCAGTTCAAGATATGCCCTTCCTTCTATTAAATAGCTCATTGCCTCTTCATCGCCTGTTCTTATTTTAAACGACTCCTTTAGGCAGACTAATTCTCTCAAACAAGAGACAGGTTTATGAGGTAAAAAAGCTTCTACTTTTTTTAGTTTTTTTAATAAATCCGTCTGATAATTCAATATGATACAATCTGTTTATTCATCTAAAATACTCTTAAACATACAATTATTAACATGTAGAAGTATTGTTTTAGAATGAGTTTAGCTACAATAGTATTTGTGGCAATTCCTATACCGTTTTCATCTCTTAGTACACAAGTTACAAATATATTATCTATTGTCATATGCATCATCTCACAATAGATAATTTATTATAAAAGACCTTTAAAATCACAGCATCCTTAAATTGATTTATAAATATTCCAAAAATGCCCTTAACCAAATGTACATAATACCGTACCTTTACACACACTATGCAAAACCACAACTCATCCGAAATAGCACGACTTTTTTATCGCAAAATGGAACAGATCCATGAAGCGAAAGAACAGCCTACCCCATCCGATAAACTGCCTATTGTATTCAAGTTCATCAGTCATATCTATGTTTATGCAACACAGGATGAGAAATTAAAGTTTGCTGATCTTTCTACTCGGATTGCCTTTGTAGGACATAAATTTTCTATTTCTAATCAGTCCTTGTATTATGTCTATGCTTTTAGGCGATACTTTTTGAAATGGCAATTTGAAAGCAGTGAAGAAGTTCCTATTGAAAACTTATACGGAATGGGATTATTGGCTCTAGCAGAAAGTATAAAGGGGATAACTAAACAAGCTGTTCCTGCGACTATTCAGAGCTTATTACCATCTAGGAATATTTTCAAAAAAAGTGAAGTTAAGATAGAGGCATTCAAGCCATTTGTCCGAGCTTTTATTATCAAAGATGACGAAAATAATCTCTTGCTTGGAATAGATGAAGATAATCCAACAGAGGAAATTTCGATTCAATATAATATCATTGGTAGGAATGATTTTTTCAATCCTAGTATCCAATTAATGAAGAAGGTTTTTGGATTTCCTGTGAGTGTAAATTTATTGGATGTCGAAATAGATGATGCAGGAATTTATCGTCCTAAAGGATTTGTTATCCTACCAGATTACTTATTAGATATTACTTCTATTTCTGAATGTTTCACACATAATAATACGGATCCAAAATTATATTTATTAAAGAAATTTATTCCAATGTCACCTAATATTCATTTGGCGATTGGAAATACTGCCAATTATTTTTTGGATGAATTACTGTCTGGATCTGATGCTGGTTTTAAAGAACTATTTAGTAATATTTTTACGCATAATCCGATTGGTTTTTCTACGATGGATGATCGAGAAATTCGAGAGATTTACCATAGTTGCCAGAAGCATTATATGCACTTGATCGATACCATTCAACGAGATTTTAAAGAGCAAGGAATTGATGCTAAAAATAGTTATTTAGAACCTTCTTTTTATTCTAAAGAATATGGAATTCAAGGACGTTTGGATTTATGGAATCAGAAGGAAGATGGTACTGCTGCCATCGTAGAATTAAAAAGTGGAAAACCATTTATGCCTAATAAACAAGGTATAAATATAAATCATTATATACAGACTTTATTGTATGATTTATTGGTCAAATCCGTTTATGGAAAAAAGATAAATCCTACTAATTTTATTTTATATTCTAAAGTAGAAACAAGTCGATTGAGATTTGCAAAAGTATCTAATACGCATCAATTAGAAGCGATGCAAGTTCGTAATCAGATTATTTCTATAGAATATACCATGACTAAAATGGATGCAAAATGTACTTCTCCATTGCAGTTATTAAATATGAATAGATGCCAAAAATGGAAAGGTTTTCATCTGCGAGATTTGCAATATTTTTCTAAGGCATATGATGGTTTGGATCAGTTGGAAAAAAAGTATTTCCATACCATGTGTGGATTTATTGCGAGAGAACATTTTACTGCAAAAATAGGTGGTAGCAAAGAAGGAAATATATCTGGACAAGCTAATCTTTGGGCTAAAACAAGTATTGAAAAACAGGAGGATTTTGAGATATTAAGTCAGTTGTCTATCAGTCAATTTTCTGGTGGAGAAGAAGAGCCTATTATTACATTTATTAAAACTCCAAACACGAATCCACTTGCTAATTTCCGTAAGGGAGATATATGCGTTTTATATCCATTTTCTGGAGCAAAGAAAACAGTACTAAATCATCAGATTTTCAAGTGTAATATTATTGAGATTAATCCTGATTTTATTCAGATTAGATTGCGTGCAAAACAACATAACTCCAAGATTTTCAAGGAGAACGAGTTTTGGAATATGGAACATGATTTATATGATAGTTCCTTTACTAGTCAATATAAAGAACTCCTTTCCTTTGCTCGAATGCCAAAGGAGAAACGCAGTTTGTTTTTAGGTATTAATGCTCCTTCTCATCCTAGCGAAAATGAAGTAGAAGCTCCTACGATGATGACTGAAAACCAGCAAGGAATTTTTAAACAAATAGTCAACCAAGGCAACTTATTTTTACTATGGGGACCACCAGGAACGGGCAAGACAAATATGATGCTCAAAAATCTGGTAGGCTATTTATTAGATAATTCAAATGAACATATTTTATTACTCACTTATACCAATCGTGCAGCGGATGAAATATGTAGTGCCATCGAATCTTATCATCCAGAAATAAGGCAACAATATTATAGGATTGGTTCTCAATTTTCTACTTCAGAAAAATATAAAGAAAGATTATTAAATAATTTAATCGCAGAGTGTACGAATAGAAAAGATGTCAAACAAATTATTCAGCAACATCGAATCGTTATCGCGACAGTTTCTAGTATGGTCAGTCGAAAGGATTTATTTAAATTAAAAAAATTCGATCGATTAATTATTGATGAAGCCAGCCAAATTACAGAGCCAATGCTCTGTGGTTTATTGCCTGTTTTTCCTCGTGTTTTAATGATTGGTGATCATAAACAATTACCTGCTGTGACGACACAGCGAGAAGAAGATTGTCTGGTGAATGATCCAGAATTAAATGAGATTGGCGTAACGGATTTAAAGACTTCACTTTTTGAACGTTTGTATTTATTATATAAAAAAGAAAATTACCTTTTTGCATTAGGACAACTTAAGGAACAAGGCAGAATGCACCAAGAAATTATGGCATTTCCAAATGAGCAATTTTATGAAAAAAATCTATTCATTTTGCCAGAAGGGATTTCGTACAGAAACACGCAAATTTCGCCATTAAAAATAGATGATTCAGTATTAGGAAGTCATCGAATTATTTTCAAACCTGTTATTTCAAATACCCATCATTTATTTGAAAAAACAAATGAAGAAGAAGCGGATAAAATTGTTGAATTAATAAAAGCATTCAAAGCATTATACGAAAAAAATAATCTTGATTTTAATTATCGAAAAATAGGTGTAATTACGCCTTTTCGTGCTCAAATTGCCTGTATCAGAAATAAGATACAACTCGCAGGAATTCCTACTGAAGCACTCACCATAGATACAGTTGAACGCTATCAAGGTGGAGCAAGAGATATTATTTTGATTTCTGTTTGTGCGAATAGCGTGATGCAATTAGGCAGCATCGTTTCAGCCAAAGGCGATGACACACTAGATAGAAAATTAAATGTGGCATTGACTAGAGCGAAGCATCATTTGGTCGTGGTAGGAAACCCTGAAGTATTGAAATATAATGTGAATTATAGAACATTTATGGAAAGGTATCAGCTTTTATAGAATTGATTAATTTTGAAAAAACGAACTTTTAAATAGCTCAGATTATTGAATACATTCACTTAACCTTTTATTAATACTTCTTCTAGTAAGAATACTATACTTTCATATATTTTTAATCCCTAGATTTCAGAAAAGTTCTAATCTAGTAAATATTATTGTGAAATGCTCATCAAAAAAAGTTTAACATTGAGCCTTCTTATCAGCTCATTAATTTTGTCTGCTTTATTCATCAGTTCTTGTGGAGACGACGACGATAATGGAGATAATTGTGAGGTTACATTTCTAGCTCAAACTGCTACAGGAGAATTCATGGGAAGTAGTTTTACTATGGTAGAAGGAACTGCTGTAGAGGATTTTGCGGATGCTAATAATTTCAGGATCGTACTTTATGGAGAAACGGTAACAGGAGATGCTTGCGATAATTTTAATTTCGACAAGCCTACTTCAAGCATTATATTCAGTATTCCAAAGCTTGTAGGTAGTTACAACTTGGGTATTGCCGCTGGAAATACAGTAACATTCAATGATGCTTCTATTCCTAATGAAGTAGATGCAACTATCGCTGTATGTGGTGGAGTAGAAATCTCATCAGTTACAGGTACTACAGTTACAGGGAAAATTGATGCTGATGGAGATGCGAATAGTTACCTCAACGGGAATTTTACTGTACAACTTTGCCAGTAAGATATACCTAACAGTAACGCATAAAAGCCCCATTATTCTAAAAATAATGGGGCTTTTCTTTAAAGGTGATGAATAAATAAGAATCTGATATTGATAAAATATTTTGTACTTTTATCATTACAACAATTTAACTATAAATGAGATTTGTCCTTGGATTAATATTAGTAGCCCTATTAGCATATATTTCACCTATGTTTTTGCCTTGGTGGGGAATTATTCCTTTGGCTGGAATAGTGGGTTTTGCTGTGGGAGCAAAATGGTGGCAGAGTTTCCTTTATGGATTAATCGCTGTAGCTGTAGTTTGGGGCATTTATACTTATTCTATCAATTCTGCTAATGAAGGGATTCTTTCAAGCAAAATGGCAGAATTATTCAATATAGATGGTGGTGGATTATTGGTTCTTATATCGACAGCTATTGGTGCTATTTTTAGTGCTTTGGCTGCTTTAGGAGGTGCATTATTGAGAGATGGAATTTTGCCTGTTTCTGATGGTAATAAAAAAAGTAGAGGCGGATATAGTACTGGTCCTAAAAGGAAAAGGAGGAAAACTTGGAGATAGGTACTCTATTCTATCACTCCCATCTTCATCAATGTTTCTTCATCCAAAACACCAATAGGCAAGCTATTTTCATTTTGATACAAAGAAAGAGCCGTCAAGGTTTCTGCATTTAATTTCTTTGTAATAACTCCATCATAAAAACCTTCTCTTTTAAGTACGTTTTGTATTTCCTTAATGATTCTTTCAGAAGGAGATTTTAAAGCTCTCACTGTAATTCTATTTCCTCCAGTATCTACTATCTTTTTAATTTTAATTTTAATGCTGTCTGTAGGTTGCTTAACCTGTATTATTGCTTTTTCTTCTACAACGATTTCCTTTATAACTGTTTTATAAGTAGCTGGAATAGTTCCTTTTTCTACTATTTTCATAGGACTTCTTTCTATTCGTTTCGTGATGGACATAAAACGAGCTGGTATAGTTTCTTCAACATAATCAGCCTTTGTTCTCAGTACTTTTACTTTGACTGTTTTATATATTTTCTCAATATTATCTGATGAATAATCTTTTTTATTCTGAATTAATTTTATTTCTATTTTTTTAAACTTAGCAGGAATTACTTTTTTCTTAGGTCTTTTTTCATCTTGATAAATTTTGGTATCATAGGTAGCTATTTTAGCAGGAATAATCTCCTCTTCTATTCTTGCAGATTCCATAAGGACTTGACTAGAAACAGTTGTTGGCGGAATTTCTCTGATAAGTACACATGATTTTCCATCATAATTATATCCGTCTGGACAACTTACAAATTTCCAACCAGACACTTTTTCTATCTTTGCAGGGATAACTTGTTCTTTCCAATCCATACATTTTTGAATATCTGGATCATTACAATTTGCTTTTTTTACTAAAATGCGTTTAGTTACACTAGGTGCTATCTCTATCTCTTTTTCTATTTGTTCGTAGGTCGCTGCTTTTATATATGTCTTGGAATAACCTTGAGTTATCGTATCTATTTTTGTTTCGAATTTCGCAGGAATACTCTTTTTCCTAATGATCTCTCCTACCTTTTCATAAGAGATTTTCTTAATAGTAGATTCAGGAGTAACACACTCATAAACAGTTACTCTTGGTTTAATCTCTACTTTCGTTACAGATTTTTTAAACTGAGGCTTCACCCTCCCTTCTTTCCTTAATCTTTCTTCTACCAAGATCCGTCTTTCTCGAAAAATAAATGCTGGCGGAATACATCTATATAATATTCTCTTTTGCTCTACTATAACCCGTTCTGTAATCGTTGAAGAAACTGCTGGTATGCTCGTCGTTTGCATAGATGCAGCTCTAGTCATCGTACTATACTCTTCTTCTCCCACAACTCTAGAAGTAGTATTTTCAATATCCACACTTCCCATACTCTTATGGATCGTTTCTTCCACATAATCATATTTTGGAGAAGATTTAGCCTCTGCATAAGCAAACTCATTTTTTCCAATACCTTTATCACCAAAATTCATGGCTATACGCATCCCAAAAACAGAAACTGCCAATAATAGCACCATACCCAAAACACGCTGTATCTTAAATAAAGAAGATGGCTTTTTCTTACTTTCCGCTTCCTTTACCCCTAAAATAAATGAATCTTTCGATTTTTTAAACGGAGCTTTTAGTTCATCATCAGAAGAAGCTTGCGTAGATACATTTATTTTTTCCTCAAAAACAATTTCTCTTTTCCTTTCCTTATTAAAGACCAATTCTATCACCGCCACCTTAATCACTAATGGAAACTTTCCTTCTTTCAATGGCTTCACAAAAAAAGTCCATTCTGTATATCCATCCTCAAAAATCAACTGTTCTGGTTCACTAATCGTACGAATAGAAAATGGAGCATTTTCACTAGGATCCATCAGACTAACCTGCATCAAATTAGAAACTCTGCTCAGTTCCTTTAATGCCACATGTTCATCCAGTTCTATATTCTTAATGATTTCCTCATCATCCAAAGCGATTCTTACAATACACTTCGTTTCCTCCTGTAGCTGCATTTCACCAGGGATTCGATAAAGCAGTTCTCCTTTTTGTATGCCTTTTTTATCTTTTTTAGAGCCTTTTTGTACTGTAAAATCCTTTTCTTCTATGGAATCAATTAAATCCATCAAATCAGATCTAATTTGATTGTATGCAAGTTGTAATTGTTCGTTGGAAATAGTCCCTCTTAATAATTTTTTATTCTCAGCATTTAGCCTTCCTTCCAGTAAAAGCACATCGTTTGCCTTAGCAGAATCACTAGGTAGCAATCCTTTTAATTCTGACAAAACGGGAGGAATCCCCTTTATCAGAAGTTTTTTCAAACTTGCTTTTGTTTTTGGCAGGTTTTTCATTTTAGCTAATGTGCATAGTTGGGTAAAATAATCCTATTTGACAAAATAGTCATTTTATTTCATATTAAGAAATGGAAAATCATTAAATTAATTTCAGCATTTTAATTTCATTTCAATATCTCAAACAATCGCACACACTCCACTGCCTCCTTCACATCATGCACTCTCAAAATCTTCGCATCATTCTGCAAAGCGACCATATGCAATGCAGTAGTCCCATTCAAAGCTTCATCAGCAGAAATACCTAATAATTTATAAATCATAGATTTTCTAGAAATACCTGCCAATATTGGAACATCCAAAATAGATAGTTCATCCATTCGTTTCAGTATTTCATAATTTTGCTCCACCGTCTTACCAAAACCAAAACCTGGATCTATCATCAAATCTTTCACACCCAAATTCCTCAAATCGTGTACTTCTTTGATAAAAAAGTCCATAATTTCCAAAATAGGATCAGTATAATCCGCTTGTTGCTGCATCGTTTTAGGTGTGCCTTTCATGTGCATGAGAATATATGGCACATTGAGTTCAGCAACGATAGGATACATTGTTTCATCCATCTTTCCAGCTGATATATCATTGATAATCGCAGCTCCCTCTCCTATCGCAGCTTTAGCCACTTCGCCATGTATCGTATCAATAGAAATAATCGCTTCTGGACGTTCTTCTAAAATCTGCTGAATAACTGGCAAAACTCGCCTTTTCTCTTCTGCTACCTCTACAATTTCTGCTCCTGGACGAGAAGACATTCCTCCTATATCTATAATACCTGCTCCTTCCTCCAACATTTTCAATGCCTGCTTCAATGAAGCATCACGAATATCATATTTGCCACCATCATAAAAAGAATCTGGCGTCACATTCAATATCCCCATCACTATAGCTTGCGACAGATCCAAGAACTTTCCTTTACAATGAATCAATGAAGTAGTTTTCATTTTGCGAAGATAACTGTAATTAAGAGTTTAGTACATTGTGTACTAGTATTCATTTTATAAAAATTTACACTTTCTATAATTCTTTTACAATTGATAACTGATTAAATAAAAAACTTCTCATAGTTTTGATAAAAAGATAAGTGAAACGTATTTAATAAATTGAGCCAGAATGGGTAGTAATTTTTTCTTCTAAAGAATTCAAAAAATCGTTGCATAGCTGTAGCTACGGAACGATTTTTTGTGTTTTTTAGAAGAAAAAAGAACAAGCATAATGGCTCATTGAATTCGTTTCACTAGAATGAATATAGTCCATTTCCATTCACGATTTTTTTTATTCGTAACTATTTTGATTTTAGTAGCTTCTTGTAATGGACAAGAAAAGTTAGCTAAAGAAAAAAAAAGTGAACCAATAAAATACGATTCTGGTGATGTCGTAACTCAAGGTTATTTAGATAAATTAGGAAATATATGGTTTACCACCACCAAAGAAGGGACATAAAAATATGATGGTGAAACGTTCAAAAATATAACTGTAAAAGATGGTCTTTGTTCTAATCAAGTTTGCTCAGTAATTGAAGATAAAGAAGGTAATATTTGGTTTGGTGGAAGGTATGGGATTTTATGGCGATCTGATGGAAAAACTTTAACTGATTTTACACAGAAAAAAAGATTATGATAATTTATAAATGCTGATATTTAAAATCAACATTCATAAGTAACATTGACATCATATTGAACAATCATTAACAATTTTATAAGCTATTCGTTAATACTTTTGTTCTAACCTTAACATCATGCAATCCTTTCATTATATTTGCAGAAAAAGAGATACTTTGGAAAAGACTTTATCCCAATATGATGCGTCAGTCGCACAATGTCGTGACATCTTCCTTAAAAAAACCAAGGATTATGGCACTGCTTGGCGTATTCTACGTCCTACTTCGCTTACAGATCAGCTATATATAAAAGCTGAACGCATACGAAGTATAGAAGAAACTGGAGAGAACAAAGTAGGAGAAAGCATAGAGTTGGAATATGTGGCATTGGTGAATTATAGTGTCATGGCTATTATCCAATTGGATCTGCCAAGAACAGCAGGTTTGGAATTGCCTTTTGGGGAAGTCAGTAGCCTGTATGAAAAAAATATCTCCGCTAGTCGTGAATTGATGATTAGGAAAAATCACGATTATGGAGAAGCATGGCGAAATATGCGGATTTCGTCCATCACAGATCTGATTCTTCAAAAATTGCTACGAGTGAAGCAAATCGAAGACAATAACGGCAAAACCATTATTTCAGAAGGATTGGATGCTAATTATATGGATATTATTAATTATGCATTATTTGCAATGATTAAAATCAGTGAACAGTGACCAGTTTTGTAATTAATCACTGGAAGCTAATATAAGTAAGAAAACCATAACATTATATCAATGAATAAATCAATCATACAATGACATTAGCAGGATTATTAATAAGAATAGCAATAACAGCCGTAGGGTTGACCTTATTGAATTTAGTAATAAAAAAAATGAAGCCAGAATGGGCTGAAATTGAAAATTGGGGAATGACCTATTTGCAGAATTTCTGTGGAGCATTGTTCATTTTTTCTGGTTATGTAAAAGCCATCGATCCTAAAGGAACGGCTTATAAGATGGAACAGTATTTTGGAGAATTCGAAACACATTTCTTCGATTTTCTATTGCCTTTATGGGAAATATGCACAGAATATGCTCTCGCTATTTCATTATTAATGGTTGTTTTTGAAATTGTACTGGGCTTGATGCTCGTACTAGGCTATAAGCGAAAACTAACCGCATGGCTATTCTTAGGACTAATTATTCCTTTCACTTTCCTTACTGGATTCACTTATCTCACTGGATATGTACCAGAAGGTGTCAACTTCTTCAGTTTTGGAGGATGGGGAGAATATGTGACAACGAATATGAAGGTAACAGATTGTGGTTGTTTTGGAGATTATATCAAATTAGAACCTAAGGTTTCCTTTTTCAAGGATTTAGCTTTGCTTGTACCTTCCTTTCTTTTCTTATTCTTTTATACTAAGAAACACGTTATTTTCACGCCTAAGATTAGGAATATTATTTTAGGTGTATCAACTGTAATTGTGTCTGCATTTTGTTATATCAATACTTTCTCAGGGTTACCTATGCAAGATTTTCGTCCATTCAAAAATGGTACAGATGTAAGAGCGGTAAGAGCTGCTGAAGAAATTGGAGGAATAACTGAAATTCTAGCATATGTAATGAAAAATAAAACAACAGAAGAGGAAGTAGAAGTTCCTTATGCAGAATTCATGGGTAATTTTGCCAAATATGCTGAAAAATATCCTAAAGAAGAATGGGATTATGATACTAAGCAAACAGAACCTAAAGTAAAACCTACTAAGATTTCAGAATTCTTTATCTCAGATGATCAAGGAAGCAGTGGTGCTGAGAATAAAATTATAGATCATGAAGGCTACCATCTAATGGCTGTAGCATATCAGTGGAAATATGATGAGAATAGGGAAGAGATGATTCAAAAGGATTCTATTTTCGCAATAGATACCATCGCTGTAGAAGGTATTAAAGATAGTTTCCAATTACAACAAAGATTTGTACAAGTTCAAGAAACGCCTATCGTGAAAACTAATTATGATTGGGATGATAGCTATGCTAAGAAGTATAGTGAAAAAGTAAATCCTTTGTTCGAAGCAGCAGAGAAAGATGGTGTTTGGGTATATGGAATCACGAAGCCATATTCTCCTGAGCAAATCGATGAATTCAGGCATCATATCCAAGCTACTTATCCATTCTATACGGCTGATGATATTTTATTGAAAACGATTATTCGTTCTAATCCAGGTGTATTACTTTGGAAGGATGGTAAAATTATCAAGAAATGGCATATTAAACATTTGCCAGATTATGAGGGTGTGAAGGCTTATATGAAGTAAGTTTAGGATGTTTTAATGTAAAAACCGAAGTGGATGGAATCTGCTTCGGTTTTTTTTGTTTTTATTCTTACTCGTTGACTTTTAATAGTCTATGGTGAACTAGAGGTTATCAATATTCATAATATACCAAAACTAGAAGAAAAAGTGATGTTTGTAGATTACATTTACAAACAGATACGCTTACAATAAGATCCGTCAATATTCTATAGTGAATCTTATTGTAAGCGTATATTAGAAAGACCTTAGCATCATTCAGATCTTCGAATAAGTTTAGCTCTAAAAAACGTCTTTAAATTATTTTCATAAGCCACTATATTGATAGATTCTTTTACGTTTCCATCTTTGGCTTTTAAAATTAAATATTTACGATCTTTAAGAGTTCCACTGTACCCATAACCTTCAATTTTTATCAATACCCTACCTCTCCTGCGTTTACTAATAAGCGTATCTCTAAATCCATGAATATCCTTGATTACAATCACTTCCTTATCTGTTCTTTGTACAGGGTGAAAGAATATAAGAAAAGGTTTCCTATGCCATTCATACTCTGACCAAACAATTAAATCCTTAATAAAATTGGTATAAATACTATCTGGCTGATTTGTTAAATTATCAACAAATTCAATATCGTACTTAGCTATATAGAGTTTTTTCTTCTTTGAAAAATTTTCTGTTTCAGAAACGCTATACCAATCAAACATAAAACCATTAGCTAACCCTTTTATTATTCTTGATAATATCAACAAGATAAATAGAAGATCTCTTTATCATATTTAATTATCGATTCTGTAAGATGTATTTACAACAAATTCTTATTATACCTAATCCCTAATAAACCCAAGTTCAATCAGTGGCACAACAATTTCTTCTGTCATCGTACAGCCTGCATCATCTGTAATAGTTACTGTATAAGTATTACCAAATTCAAGTAGTATGGGATCTGCTATCGTTTCTCCATTAGACCATAAATAATCATAATTTGGTGTTCCTCCAATAGCACTGACATTCGCCACCACTGGCTCGCCATAGCAAATTGTAGTTGGATCAAATAGTACAGCTATTTCTAATAATGGTGGTTCTGGTAAGAAGATGGAATCTGTTTCTTCACATCCATTATTCGCAGTCACCGTTACATAATGCCAACCAGGGCTTACATTGGTATAAATAGAATCTGCTCCTACATTATCCCAGTTATAAATATAAGGATAAGTTCCTCCAGATACTTCTGCTGTCACTGTACCTAATTCGCCAAAACATGCGATAGAATCTACTACGACCATAGAATCTATATCTGGATTCGTCAAGGTTGTGATCATGATTTGACCTTCTACATTTCCGCCTGTTTCACTACCAAATAAGGAAGTCACACCTCCGTCTAGCATGATAATATATTCTGTATTCGCATTCAGATTATCAAAGGTTTGTTCGTAGCTATCTAGTCCTACTGCTTCTGCACATCCATCGACTACATTACACCAGAGTAAATCATCAAAATTATTATCACATGGCGTAGCATCTGCAAAAATAGATACAGTAAATCCATCACTAGATGTACCAAATAAGCCATCACAAGGTTGATAATTTGGATTGTTCTCATCATAAGTCACATCAAAAATGGATAGGGTAATAGAACCTCCATTACAATCTGATGTGAAGGAGAAAAACACGGAATGTTCTGGCGAAGGATTACCTCCTGTACTCGTCGCACATTCTGCATAGCCTGGCACACCAATTGTCAAATCTTCTCCTAATGCAGAGGAAGTATCCCAACAATAAGGCACGTTAGGTTCCATCAATATCGCATTGAGACAGTCATCTGCTCCACATTGTTCAGATACACAGATTTGGTAATCTTCATTAGGATAATCTAATCCTCCATCAAATATTTGCAAATAAATCTTAGTGCCTGCAGCTGCTGCGACTTCAAAGGTAACTTCATCATTAGATTCACAATTTAATGGTGTCAATCCATTGCAATCTCCTACATAGGCGATCATCGTAAGATCATTAGCGAATATTCCGTTTTCATCATTTCCTTCTATGAGTACTGCACCAGATGGTGGCATATTAAAGCAATACCAAGTATCTCCACAATTGCCATTTCCATTACATCCTTGTACGAATGCATCATTCAACGAAATAGTAGGCTCTCCATAATTAACTGTTTGGAAAATACCATCTCCTATGAAACAAGATTCGCTTTGGACTGTAACAGGAGTAGCATCTATACATTCATTATTGGCTGGTTCTACATCGCCTGGCACACCTGTACCATAAACTGGTTCTGGATTAATTAAGATAATATCAAATAATCCTTGTGGTGCTACGAGTTGACCATCTACTTGGATAAAATACGTTTCTCCTGGTATGATACATGATGTTTCTATAACAACATCTCCACTGAAATTAGGAATATCATCAGAAGCAATTTCTGTTAATGTTCCAGTACAATCTCCAGTAGAAGAACTATATAAATGTACTTCTGGAAATAGATTTAATATAGAAGCTGGATCTACGATGATCTCTACCCTTCCAGAAGCTGATGCAGTAAATTGATACCAAACCGTATTTTGAGCAAAACCAAAAATACCTGGCTCTCCTGGTTCTATATCTGCACATACATTAGTTTGGCTAAATTCACCTGCACTATTACCTACCACCATAAAATCAAAGGCATCACAAATATCATTATTATATGGTACAATCGTAGAACCGCCATCATCATTTATTTCTAAAGTGAAATTACCTGATTGTAGATCCTCTGTCACACTCGAACCATCTACTTGTAGGTAATAAGTTACATTAGGATCTAGACAAGTAACTGTCAAGTCTTCATCCCAAGTAAATGGTGCACCAAAGCCTTGCCATTCATAATTAATTGGTACCATAGTCGTAGGATCACAAGTGCCATTGGATGAATAATATACTGCTAATTGTAAATCAATATTATCACCTCCATCACTATTTGCATCAATCAGTACATTTCCTGAATTCGACGGAGAGAAGGTAAACCAAACGGTTTGATCTATATCATCTGCTCCTAAGCCAAAGCCTGGGTCTGGTTCGCCTGCTTGTATGGTGGCACATAGATTGGAGAAAGTAAGTCCAGGATTAATAGATCCTCCATCTGGAACTGTTCCTAATGGATATGCTGTGGCACAAATATCATCATTGGTAGGGAACATACCACCGCCATCATCTACGATTTCAATGGTAAAATATCCCTCTATTCCTCCAATTGGAAGTAGTAGGTTTCCTCCATCTATTTGCAAATAATATTCTTGTCCTGGAGTCAAACAGGTCAATTCTAAATCTTCTGCATATAGAATACCATCAAATTCACTATCTAGTAATGTAAGACTGCTAGAGCAATTTGCAGCTTCATAAACTGCTAATTGTAAATTGATTTCATCTCCTAAATTATTAGGATCACTTTCTAAATTGATCGTGACGCTAGATGAAGCATTCGCTCCTGCGGTATTGGGAGCAGTAAAGGTAAACCAAACGGTTTGGTCTAAACCAAATGGAGATGGTTCGCCTAATTCTGTGTCTGCACAGAAATTGTAATAATCTGTATTTGGAGGAATAGCTCCACCTGTAGGAACTGTTCCTAAATTGATATTATCACAAATATCATTATTAGTAGCAGAAGGGTTCGTAGCTACTGATGTTAATGAAATATCAAAATTACCTTGTCCAAATCCAATGTCTCCTACAAATGTAGTCGCACCATCTACCATGATGTAATATGTGGTGTTAGGTTCTAAACATTCTACCAAAAGTTCTTCTTCTGGAGCATCAAAAATATTAATATCAAAGGTATAGCTACAACCTATTTCTGTGAGTGCACCAGTACAATCATTCGGATCAGCCGCATAAACTGCTAACTGTGGATCTATAGCATCAAAACTAAAATCAAATGGATTGGAAATCGTCCAATAATCTGATTCTACGAATACTTCCACTGCATAAGTGCCTGCTCCAGGCGGTGTAGTAAATTCATACCAAACCGTATAATCTGTATCAAAACAAGATGGTTCTGGATCGTTTAAATTATTTGCACAAAGGTTATTTTCGTTATTAATAGTCAGTGATGTTCCTATGCTTGTAAATACATTTCCAAAGGCATTGGCATCACAGATTAAGTTATTGAGAGAGAGATTAGGAAGTGTAGGGATTTCATTGATTTGGACTGTAAATTCTCCTTCTTCCCATTCTAATAAACCTGTGAATTCTGGTTCTCCATCTACCATAAGGAAGTAGGTTTCTCCAGGAGTCAAACAATGGATTTCATCTATTTCTACATCCCATCCCAATTCATTATCATTAGAGGCTATTTCATTCAGTGTTCCTGTACAATCTCCTGTACTAGACACGAATACTGCGATTTGTAAATTAATATCATCCCCATTTTCGTTGACATCTACATTTACACTACCTGTACTTGGTGCGATGAATTCAAACCAAACGGTTTGAGTAGTATCAAATGCAAGTACATCTGGCTCTCCAGTTACTGTGGCACAATAATTATTATAAGTTGTTCCACCGCCTACACTTCCTCCTGTTGGGTCGCCTAAAGCAATTGCCTGACAAGGTAAATCATTAGAAGTAGGAGCAGTCTGATCTACTGCCTCTATCCTAATATCAAATATCCCTTGTAATAAATCTGTATTAAATACTGTAATTCCTAAGACCTCTATAAATGGATAACCATCTACCATAATATAATACGTCTCTCCTGGTATGAGGCATTCTACAAACATGTATTCATCATTGGCAGCATCCAATATATTGATACCTCCATCTATAATATCATTTATGATTTCATTTTCTGCTGCAACGAGTTCTACGTTCTCATCGTTTTGATCTGCCACAGGATTACCTGTACAAGTCAGTCCACTTGCTGAGCCAAATACTGCCAATTCTACCTGAAGTGCATCTTCATAAACTGGAATAGGTATTATAGCAGGAACACAAGTGTATAAAAATTGGTTTTCTGCCCATATTTCTACTGCTCCAGAAGGTGGTGCTATAAATGAATACCAAACTCCTGATTCATTAGACCAACCAAAGTTATTGACTTCTACAAAATTAGATGCACAATGATTACTTTGATCTGTGAGTGTGATTGGAGAACCGGGCATAGGTGCTCCTAAGAAAGTCGCATTACAAATATCGTCATTAGGCGCAGGTGGGAATCCCCAATCTGAAACTGTGATTTCAAAATATCCTTCTACACCATCTCCTAGCAAAGTAATCGCAGGATCTCCATCTACTAGTATCCAATAAGGATCCCCTGGTTCTAGACAAGCTACTTTGAATATCTCATCATGTAAATTATTGATTGGTACACTCAAATATCCACAAGGTGTGAGATCAGATTCTTGCTCATCTATGAAGTCTAATGTTCCAGAACAAATATTATTCGATGTGCCATATAAAGCAACTTGGACAGATAAATCATTAGGTTGAAAAATATTCAATATATCTCCTGTGGATTCTATCTCGATAACTACAGATCCACTGGCTGGTGCTGT